>JAUNHF010000042.1 GCA_030524065.1 Deinococcus sp. | reverse complement strand
GTGCTGGCGCGGCTGGAAGCGGCGGTGCAGCCCCTGGCAGATGGCCGCGTGCCCGGCTGGGCGGATGTGTTCGCCCGGCTGATGCACGGGCTGCTGGGACACAGCGGCTTGGTGCTGCTGGACCCGCTGTTTCCCGCGCTGGCCCGGCTGATGGCCCCCACCATCGCCCGTGAACTGGAGCGGCCGCTGGAAGGCCCCGCCCGGATCGAAGCGGCGGCGGAGGCCCTGAGCGCTCTGGGCCTGACCCCGCAGCTGCGCCGCCCGGCTGGGGCCACCAACCTCTTTTTGGAAGGAGAGGACGGCGGGCGCCGGCTGCTGCGGTTTAGCGGCGAGGCATTCAGCACCGATGACGGCCATGAGTACACGCGGGACGAGCTGCTGGGTGTGTTGGAGCTTGACCCCAGCCGGATCACCCCGGCCGCTGGCCTGCGCCCCGCAGTGCAAGACGCGCTGCTGCCCAACCTGGCCCTGATTCTGGGCGACGGCGAAATCGCTTACCTCGCCCAGCTGGGCGGCGTGTACGAGTTGCACGGCGTATCGCAGCCGGTGGTGTGGCCGCGCCTGAGCGTCACCTGGCTGGAGCCGAATGTGGCCCGCTTGTTGCGCCGCCTGGGGGCCAGCGCCGCCGAAGTGCAGGCCGACCCACAGGGGGTGCTGGGCCGCTCACTGGCCGCCGAGCGTGAACTGAGTGCCACCTCGCACGAGCGGCTGGCGGCGCTGGCCGCCGAGTGGCAGGCCCTGAGCAGCGAGCTGGCGGCGCTGGACCCCACCCTGCAAAAGGGCAGCGAGCGGGCCCGGCTGTATACCGAGCGCCATCTGGCGGCGCTGCAACAGCGGGCACTGGCGGCGCTGGCCCGGCAAGAAGACGCCCGCAGCGGCCAGCTGTCGCGCCTGACCCTGCACCTGCTGCCGCACGGTCATCCCCAGGAGCGCGAGCTGAGTTTCATGACCTATCTGCTCAAACATGGCCCAGCTGTACTGGACCTGCTGCTGACCCAGCGGGCAGGTGCGCAGGTAGAGGTAGAGATTCCGTAAGGCGTGCGTGCCGGGCGCCGGTTCAGTTCGCTGGCCGGGCGCCGCTCACACCTGCCCGGCCAGCAGCGCGGCCAGTTGCTCCTTGGCGCGGTACACCCGGCTTTTGGCGGTGCCCAGGGCCACCTCCTGAACCTGGGCGATGTCCTCGTAGGGCAGGTCTTCCATAAAGCGCAGCACCACGGCTTCGCGGTAGTCTTCCGGCAATTGCATCAGCGCCCGCTGCACCCGGTCCTGGGCATCGCTGCTCTCGGCGGACTGCACCGGCGTGCGGGCTTCGCTGGGCACCTCAAAGCCGGTTTCCTCGTGGGCCTGGTCCAGGCTGAAGCGGGCATGCTGCTTGCGGCGGTGAGATTCGATCTGGGTGTTGCGCGCCACCGCGTACAGCCAGGGCAAGAAGCGCTGTCCCGGCTGAAAGGTGCCGAACGACCGCCAGGCCCGGTAAAACACCTCCTGGGTCAGGTCCAGGGCGTTTTCACTGTTGCCCTCTAGCCGGTACAGGTAGCCGTAGATCCGGCCCTCGTGCTCCTGAATCAGCCGGTACCAGGCCTGCTCGTCGCCCGCCAGCAGCAGAGCGTGCTGCTCGGCACCGATCAGGTCGGCCGGCACGTCAGCAGGGGCGCCAGCGGGCGGGGAAGCCGGGAGGTCCATTGTTTCCCAGGTTACTCTATTCTCTCTCTGCCGCTTGTGCCTCTGCTCGGGCTGCCTGCTGAGCGCGCGGCCCTGAACACGCAGCCCTGAATACTGGGCGTGGCGGCGGCTCAGGCCGTGCTGCGCAGGGCCAGCCGGGGCGCCAGCAACTGCGTCTGCTGGTTGCGGGGCGCCGTTCCCTCTTGCCGCTCGCGGACGCGGCTAAGCAGCAGTTGCGTGCCGAGCTGCGCCATTTCTTCGAGCGGCTGGTGCACGGTGGTCAGGCCCGCCAGCGCCGCCTGTGGATGGTTGCCGTACCCGATCACTTTCAGGTCGCTGCCCAGCGGCAGGCCGCGGGCCTGGGCCTCGGTGATCAGGGCCACGGCCAGCTGGTCGCCGTAGGTCATCACGGTGGCGCGTCCGGGCAGCCGGTCCAGCAGCTCACTCGCCACCCGGTGCGGGTGATCGTGGCGGTCCACCTCAATCTGCTGCGAAACCTGCCGCCCGGCATTCTCCACACCCTCGGCAAATCCCTTGCGGACGGCCTGACGTTCCAGCGGCGCCCGCTGGCCCTGCAACCACACGCCCACGATTTCGCCGGGCAGCGTGGCCGCGTACTCGCCAGCGATCAGCCCACCGTAGCGGTTGTCCACCGCCACGTAGTCGGTGTCTTCGGCCACGGTGCCCAGCCGCACCGCCGGCTGGCCCTGCTCCTGCTCGGCCCAGCCGTGGGAGGGCACTTCTTCGCACAGCAGCAGGCCCTGGGCCATCACGCTGGGATGTCCGGGCCGCATCAGTTGCGCCGCGCGCTCCGGGGTGCCCAGCGCAAACGCCATCAGCCCGAAGTCCTGCCCGGCCAGCGCCGCTTCTACGCCCTGAATGATGCGGCTCTGCCTGGGCGAGTGCAGGTCAGTGCTGATCAGCGCAATCAGGGGATGCTCGCTGGGCAGCGTCCGCCGGGCCTGTGGCGTGGGTCGGTAATTGAGTTCTTCAATAATCGCCAGGACCCGCTCACGGGTTTCACCGCGCACCGAAGGATGGTTGTTCAGCACCCGCGATACGGTGCCCACGCCCACGCCCGCCGCCTCGGCGACCGTGTGGACCGTGGGCCGCCCGCTGCGCCCACGCCCGCCCCGGCCCGGCGTCATGCCTGCTCCGCATCGAACCAGCGCTGGCGCTCGCGGAAGGCGGCTTTTTGCGCTTCGGTGGTCTGCTCGGCGCAGTGTGGGCAGCTGACGCCGCGCTCAAAGCGGGGGTCGGCGCGTTCGGCGTCTCCCAGCGGCCAGCCGCACGACCAGCACATTTCGGCCTGGCCGGGCCTCAGTCCGTGACCGACGGTCACCCGCTCGTCAAACACGAAGCATTCGCCTTCCCAGCGGCTGCGCTCCTGCGGCATTTCTTCCAGATAGCGCAGGATGCCGCCTTCCAGGTGATACACCTCTGAAAACCCTTCTTGCAGCAGCAAGCTGGTGCTTTTTTCACAGCGGATGCCGCCGGTGCAGAACATGGCGACTTTTTTGCCGGCCAGCTCGGCGCGGTGCTGCTCCAGCCAGGCCGGGAACTCGCGGAACGAATCGGTCTGCGGGTCCAGGGCGCCGCGAAACGTACCGGCCTGATACTCGTAGCGGTTGCGGGTGTCCACCACCACCACGTCCGGGTCGTCCAGCAGCTCGTTCCACTGCTCGGGGTTCAGGTAGTGGCCCACCAAGTCGCGGGGCCGCACCTCCACGCCCAGGGTCACGATTTCCTTTTTCAGCCGCACCTTCAGGCGCTTGAAGGGCTGGTGCGGCGCGGAGGACTCCTTGTATTCCATGTCCGTAAAGCCCAGTTCCAGCAGCAGGGCGTGCAGCGCGGTGATGCCCTCGCGGCTGCCGGCCACCGTGCCGTTGATGCCTTCGGGGGCCACGATCAGCGTGCCGCACAGGCCCAGGCGGGCACACTCGGCCCGCAGCCGGGCCTGCGTGGCCGCCGGGTCTGGCAGGGCCAGAAACTGATAAAGGGCCGCCACCACCCAGGCCGGGGCGGCCTCGTCCGGGCCTTGTGCGTCCGGCGTGGGGGAGTGGGCCGGGGAGCCACCAGTGGGGGCAGGCAACATTTCTGAAAGGGCGTCGGCAGAAAATTGGTTCATAGTCGTCGGGCTTTCTGAAAAGAGGTGCTGCGGCGGTTATTCTCCAGGCTGCGGCCCCCCCCAGCTGGCGTCAACTCCCATTCTGCGGCCCAGGTCTGACAGGCTTCTTTTTGGAGCTGGGCCACCCGGTGGTGCGGCGCAGCCCTGGCACCACTTTACAGGCCCAGGGTGGTGAAGTCCGCACATTTTTCGCGTGGAGATGGCCGCTTTTTGCCGTGTGGTGCCGGCGGGGCGCTGCGGCCCAGGGGTACGGTTCTGGAAGTGCGCCGGCTGACTGGGGCTACACTGGGGCGCGTGACTCTGCTGCTGCGTGCCCAAGACCTGCGCCTCAGTGTTGCGGAGCGGGACCTGCTTGCGGGCGTTTCGCTGGACCTCCGAAGCGGGGAGCGCGTGGCCCTGCTGGGACGCAACGGAGCCGGCAAGACCACCCTGCTGGACGTGCTAAACGGCACGCGCCCCCCCGACAGCGGCGAGCTGTGGCGTGCGCCGGACCTGCGGCTGGCGACGCTGGACCAGCACCACGACTTCGCGCCGGGCGTGCGGGTGGGTGCCCTGCTGGCGGGGGCCTGGCCCTACCGCGCCCTGGAAGCCGAGGCGCAGGCGCTGGCCGGGCAGCTGGATGACGCGGAAGCCCTGGACCGCTGGGGCGAGGTGCAGGCCCGGCTGGAACAGGCTCAGGCGGCGGCCTGGCCTGCCCGGCTAGGGCGGATGCTGGCGGCCCTGGGCCTGCGGGACGTGCCGGACCTCGAAGGACGTGAGGCCTCTACTTTGTCGGGCGGCGAGAAAACCCGGCTGGCGCTGGCGCTGACCCTGGCCTGCGAACCGGACCTGCTGCTGCTGGACGAACCCACCAACCACCTGGACATCCGCATGCGCGAGTGGCTCGAAGGGTATCTGCGCTCGTTTGGCGGCGGCGTGCTGCTGACCAGCCACGACCGCGACTTTCTGGACGCGGTGGCCGGGCGCTCGCTGTGGCTGGCCGGCGGCGCACTGACCGAATACCCCGGCGGCTATAGCCAGGCCCAGGCGCAGCGTGAGCTGGAGCGGCGCACCCTGGGCCGCGAAGCCCAGTTGCAGGGGCGCGAGGCAGGCCGCCTGACGGCGGCGGCGGGGCGGCTGGACCGCTGGGGCCGGCGCTCGGCGGCCGTGCGCTCGCGGGCCGGGCGGGTGGCGGTGCCCGAAGCCCCCCTACCCGAGCGGCAACTGCGGATGCGGCTGCTGGCCGGCGACAGCCGCGCCCGGCTGCTGGCCTGGGGCGAGCACCTCAGCGTGACTTTCTCTGATGGCGGCGGCGGTGAGCGGGCGGTGTTGCGTGGCGCCCGCTTCCGGCTGCGCCAGGGGGACCGGGTGGCCCTGCTGGGCGCCAACGGCACCGGCAAATCCACCCTGCTGCGGCTGCTGGCCGGCGAGCAAAAGCCCAACCCTGGCCCGCCGGAGCCGGTGCTGCGGCTGGCCGGCGGCGTGACCCTGGCTTACCTGGACCAGACCTGGCACGGCCTGACACCGGGGCGCGGCCTGTACGCCCAGTTTGCAGAGCGCTTCGGAGACGCGGCGGCGGCGCTGCTGGGCGCGGCTGGCTTTGGGGCCGGGCACTGGGCGCAGACCCCCGAACAGCTGTCGGGCGGCGAGCGGTCGCGGGCTGGGCTGGCGCTCGTCAGTGCCCTGCGCTCGGACCTGCTGCTGCTGGACGAACCCACCAACCACCTGGATGTCGAAGCTTTGCAGGCGCTGGAAGCGGCGGTGCAGGCCTACGGCGGGGCGCTGGTCATCGTGACGCACGACCGGCACTTTGCCCGCGAGGTGGCGACCCGGCTGTGGGTGATTGAGGGCGCCGAGCTGCGCGAGGTGTCCGGCTGGGGCCGCAGCGATTACGCCGACCCGGCCCGCACGCTGGAGGGCGACCCGCCGCCCTCGCCCCCACCGCCCAGTGCCCCGCAGCGGATGTTCCGGCTGGAGCAGGCCCTGCTGGACCTGCACGCCGAACTGGACACCCCCTGGCGGCTGACTGGCCGCGAGGAAGCCCGCCTGCGCTCCGAAGCCGGGCACCTTCAGGCCGAGCTGTACGCCACCTACGCCGAGGTCTACGGCGAAGAAGTCTGGGACGATGAGGTGCCCGAGCCGCCGCTGCGGGTGCGGGCGCTGCACTTGGAAAGCGGCGGCATCTTCTGGGCGGCCCACCAGCCGGAATGTCCGCATTTCGCCTGGGACGGCCTCACTCTGCGCCTGTCCACAGATGGGGCTGGGCCGCTGCCCGCGCATTTCGCAGAGGCGCTGTTGGGCGGAGCGCTGCGGATTTTGTTCGGGCGCTGGCAGGTGGGCCGCGTGCAGTTGGGCGAGGGCGGGCCGCTTCTGCGCCGCCGCGAGTGGTTTGAGCGCACTGGGGCCGTGCGGCCGCGCTCTTCTTAAGAACCTGGCTTACCTTTGCCCTTATACTTGCCGCTATGAATGAAGTGATCAGGGGCCGCATCGGCCAGGAGGGCGAGGGCTTCAGCGTTCGCTGCGAGATTCAGGAAGACCGGATCGTCGGACGCGCAGGTGGCCGGCTGCATGGCAAGAACATCGAGCTGGAAATCACCGAAACCGGCGTGCAGGGCAAAGTGGGCGACCAGAACATCACCGTGGCCCTTGAAAGCGGCGAGCTGCGCGGCAACATCGGCGACCAGCGGCTGAGCCTGCGCGGCGTGGACCGCGTGACCGGCCGCTTCGGTGAACCGATCATTGGCTGGGACATTGCCGCCCAGCAGACCGGCGACCACCTTGAAGGCCGCCTGGGCAGCACCGTGCTGGGCCGCCCCTTCAGCATGGAACTGGCCGGCGCTCCTGGCTGGGTGGGCGTGCTGGTGGCCGTGGTGGCCTTTTACGCGCTGGAACCCCGCGCCAGCGCCAAAGCGGGCTGAGGGTCAATTTCTGCGAGGCTGGGCCGCTCTAGGGTGGCCCAGTTTCTTTACGTTCTATAGCGCCCATTTTTTTGAAGGGGTGAGCGGCGGCCCAGTGAGGTCAGCCAGATAAGTCCAGCCAGCCAGCTCACCAGCGGCAAGAGGCCCACAACACCACTCAGCACGGCGAATTTCAGGGGTTTCTGAGGCTGACAGGGTGTGGGGACGGTGCTCTCTCCGTCAAGCGACCACTGCACAGGTTTCAGAGCCGTGATGTCACTAAGTTCTCTAAACCCACCCTGCGAAGTCAGATGAGCGTACAGCGAAGGCTTATTCCCCGACTGCATCACGATATCTCTCCCGCTGCATCCTACCCGCACCACCTGCCACTTGCTCTCCCTTTCGTTGGGAAAGCGTAGATAAAAGGAGTGGTCTGGAGCGTCACCGAAAGAGATGAAGTAGCCGTTGCCGAGTGAAGTTTAGTCAGAGTCGTGAATCCCCTGCGAAAAGCCTGTTCACTCGTCCACACAAAGAACTCCCGCTGAACTGATGAGCAGCGCCACCGGCAGGCAGAGTCCGGCCATGATCTAGGAAGCGCTCATTCCTCGGCGATTTTTGGGATGACCGAGCACGAAGCCGGCGGTTGCAAGTCCTACCAGAATCAGTACCAGCAGGCCAGAGATAAAAATGCCCACCATCCCCGCCAATGTGCTCGCCCTCACACTGACGGAATGTCCCGGCTAGCGCTCCATTCTCTCCGGGTCGGCCACATTGGTGGTGTAGTCCTGCGGACTGACTGCCAGTGCATCCGGCCCCGTTTCTTCCCGGTTCTGCGGCACCTGACCCGGGGTGCCTGCCGGCGGCACCAGCGCCACCATCACGCTGCCGGCCGGGGCCGAGGTGGGCAGACCGGTCGCCACCTGAAAGCGGCCTTCGCGCCCTTGCAGCAGCAGCACGGCATTTTCCGGCAGGTCACGCAGGTAATCGGCCAGGGTATAGCTGTCGGTCAGGCGGGTGCGCTTTACCCGCGCACCTGCCTCGTACAGCTCCTGCAACTGGGCAAAGGTCGGTGCTCCGGCAAAAGCGCTCATGGCGGTGTAGCCGTCTTTCATCTGGGTGCGGCGGTTTTCGCCGCCCGGCTGGAGCTGAAACGCGTGGGTGCGCCCAAAAGTTTTCTCGTACTTGCGGGCACTGAGGGTGTTGGCCTCGTCGCTGGGGGTCAGCGCCAGCAGGTTGCCGATGCCCTCAAGGGGCAGGCGGTCAGCCAGTTCGCTCAGCAGGCTGCCGTAGTGTGCGGTAAGGCCCCCTACCTTGGCCTGGGTCACGTTGGCGCGGTTGGTGTCGGCCAGCATCACGCTGACCTCCTCGGCTTGCAGGGCCTGGGCAATCTCGCGTGCCCAGGGGTGGGCGCCCACCACCAGAAACCCATCTGGCTCGGCCTGCGCCACGCCCAGGGCGCGGGCCACCGGCTTGGCGGTCAGGCTTGCCAGAATCACCGTGCCCACAATCATTGTAAAGACCAGCGTCAGCAGCTGCTCGCCGCCGGGAATGCCCAGCTCGGTCAGGCGGCTGGCAAACAGAGCGCTGACCGCCGCCGCCACGATCCCGCGCGGGCCTACGTAGCTGATAAAGGTCCGCTCGCGCAAGTTCAGGTTGCTGCCCGCCGTGCTGATCAATACGCTGGCAGGCCGCACCACGCTCAGCATGAACAGCAGCAGCAGCAGCGGTCCCGGCTGGAATACGGCCCGCAGCGACTCGGCCGGTACATTGGCCGCCAGCGCCACAAAAATGGTGCTCAGCAAAATCACCACCACTTCTTCTTTGAAGTGCAGCAGTTCGCCCAGGCGGGGCACATTCATGTTGGCGGCCATCATGCCCATGATGGTCACGGCCAGCAGGCCCGACTCGGGCACGAAGATATCGGTCAGGCCAAAGGCGAGCAGCACCCAGGCCAGCACCGCCGGATTGACCAGATGGTCGGGAATAACCTCGCGCCGCAGTGCCCAGACCATTGTCAGGCCCATCACGGCTCCGAACAGCGCCCCTACACCGACAAAGCCGGCCAAGTGAACCAGGGTGGCGGTCAGGGCCTCGCCGCCGCTGCTGGAGCGCACCCACTCAAAGGCGATGGCGGCGGCCAGCACGCCCACCGGGTCAATCAGGATGCCTTCCCAGCGCAGCACGCCCCCCACGCGGGGGTTGGGCCGGATGTTCTGGAGCAGCGGGGCAATCACGGTCGGGCCAGTCACGATGACCAGCGCTCCGAACAGCGCCGCCACGCCCCAGTTTAGCCCGGTGATAAAGTGGGCGCCGCTCGCCGCCAGCACCCAGGTGACCAGCGCGCCTACCGAGATCAGGCGGGTCACGGCCCGGCCATGTCCGGCGATGTCGCTGAACCTGAGGGTCAGGCCGCCCTCGAACAGAATCACGGCCACCGCCAGCGAGGTCAGGGTTTGCAGGCCCGAGCCCATCACCGTGCCGGGGCTGATCAGGTGCAGCAGCGGTCCCACCAGAAAGCCGGTCAGCAGCAGCGGCAAGATGGCGGGAATTTTCAGGCGTGAAGCCAGAATCTGGGCCCCCAGACCCAGCGCCACAATGACGGGCAGCGCCACCACCGCGTGCTCCAGGGCATGTGCGAAATCAATCTGCATGCTGCTCAGTATGCGGTCTGGCCCCCGCCGGCTGGGTCCGGCCAGCCCGGCACAGCTCCGTTTTGGCCTGTTGCTGGCCCCGCCCGCACGGTCCTTCATGAGCCGGGGCTTTGTCAGGCTCCCGTGCCACCCCTTTTCTATACTGGGCCTCACGATGATCGAACCCACCCTGGCGCTATACGGCGACGCTTACGAAAGAGTTGACCGACATCTCGAAGAGCTGCTGCAACATACTGGCGTGCGCTACTGCCTGCTGGTGGACCGCAAAGGCTTTGTGCTGTCACACAAAGAGGCCATCTGGGCGCCGCGCCCGCCAGCCCTTGACAGCGTCGCCACCTTGGTGGCCAGCAACGCGGCGGCCACCTCGGCGCTGGCCAACATGCTGGGTGAAAAAACCTTTAGCGAGCAGATTCATCAGGGTGAAAACGGCACGCTGTACGTGGAAGCGGTGGGTGAAGACAGCCTGCTGACCCTGATTTTCGATTCCACCGTGCCGCTGGGCCGGGTCAAGGTGCAGACCAAGAAAGCCGTTGCCGAGGTGGCCGCGATTCTGGATGAACTGAAAGATGCCCCGCCCGTGGAATTTGACGAAGACTTCTCCAAAGGTGCCAGCGCTCTGCTGGACGACCTGCTCGGCTAAGAGACAAGGGGTAGAGACATGAGTACCATCAATTTCGCAGCGCGTGAAATCAACTGTAAGATCGTTTATTACGGCCCCGGCGTGGCCGGCAAGACCGTCAACCTCAAATACGTCTTTTCCAAGGTGCCCGAGAAACTGCGCGGCGAGATGGTCAGCCTGGAAACCGAGGACGAGCGCACCCTGTTCTTCGATTTTATGCCGCTGGAACTGGGCAGCGTGCAGGGTTTCAAGACCCGCTTTCACCTGTACACCGTGCCGGGGCAGGAGTTTTACAACGCCAGCCGCAA
>JAUNHF010000041.1 GCA_030524065.1 Deinococcus sp. | reverse complement strand
GGAGGCTGCCGCGTGCTACTGCACCGGCGTTTTCGCCAGGCGCTCCAGCACACTGGGGTCGTCCAGGGTGGAGGTATCGCCCTCAATCGCCCTGCCCGCCGCAATCTGGCGCAGGAAACGGCGCATGATCTTGCCGCTGCGGGTCTTGGGAAGCGCCGGAGCCACCACGATGTGGTCGGGCCGGGCCACCTTGCCCAGTTGCCCGCTCACATAGGCCCGCAGCTCGCCTGCGTCGGGGGTTTCTCCTTCCTGCGGCAATACAAAGGCGAAGATGCTCTCGCCCTTGAGTTCGTCGGGGCGGCCCACCACGGCGGCTTCGGCCACCTGCGGGTGGGCCACCAGCGCCGATTCCACTTCGGCGGTGCTCAGGCGGTGTCCAGACACGTTGAGCACGTCGTCTACCCGGCCCAACACGGTAATGTAGCCATCTTCCGAGCGGCGTGCCCCGTCGCCGGCAAAGTAGACGCCCTCAATTTCGCCGTAATAGCTGCGCTGGAAGCGCTTATCGTCGCCGTACACGGTGCGCAGCATGGAGGGCCAGGGCTGGCGGAGGGTCAGGAAACCGCCCTCGCCTGCGGGCAGTTCCTCGCCCTGGCGGTTCAGGATGGCCGGAGCGATGCCGAACATGGGCACGCCCGCCGTACCCGGCTCGGCGGCGTGAACGCCCGGCAGCGTGGTGAGCATGATGGCCCCGGTTTCGGTCTGCCACCAGGTGTCTACCACCGGGCAGCGGCCCCCGCCGATCACCCGGTGATACCAGTGCCAGGCCTGCGGGTTGATCGGCTCGCCCACGCTGCCCAGCAACCTGAGGCTGCTCAGGTCGTACTGGGCGGGCGTCTCGTCGCCGTGGCGCATAAAGGAGCGAATGGCGGTGGGCGCGGTGTACAGCACCGTGATGCGGTGGCGCTCGGTCATCTCCCAGAAGCGGCCCCAGTCGGGGTAGTTGTGCGCTCCTTCGTACATGAAAATGCTCTGGCCCAGCAGCAGCGGCCCGTAGGTGGAGTAGCTGTGCCCGGTGATCCAGCCCACGTCGGCGGTGCACCAGAACAGGTCGCTCTCCTTGAGGTCAAAGACGGCGTGCGTGGTCAGCGCGGCGTTGACCATGTACCCGCCAGTGGTGTGCAGGATGCCTTTGGGCTTGCCAGTGCTGCCAGAGGTGTACAGCAAAAAGAGGGGATGTTCGCTGTCTAGCGCTGCGGCCTCCTGGGTTTCCTCGGTGCGGGCTTCATGCCACCAGTGGTCACGGCCCGGCTCCATATGGACGCTTTGCCTGCTGTGCTGCACCACCAGCACCCCGCGCACGGCCTGACCCTGCTCTGCGGCCAGCCGCGCCGCTTCATCCACCGTTGGCTTGAGCGGCACAGGTTCGCCCTTGCGCCAACCCCCGTCCGCTGTAATCACAAACTCGCTGCCCGAAGCCACCATGCGGTCGGCAATGGCGCCCGCGGCGAAGCCGCCGAACACCACCGAGTGCGGCGCACCGATGCGGGCGCAGGCCAGCATGCTGATGGTGGCTTCGGGAATCATGGGCAGGTAAATGGTGACCCGGTCGCCCTCCTTCACGCCCAGGCGGGTCAGCGCAGCGGCCGTGCGTGCCACTTCATCCAGCAGTTCGGCGTAGGTGTACTCGCGCACTTCGCCGCCTTCGCCCTCCCAGAGCAGCGCCCGCTTGCCTCCGCGCCCGGCAGCCACATGGCGGTCCAGGGCGTTGTAAGACAGATTGGTCTTGCCGCCCACGAACCAGCGGGCGAAGGGCAGCTGCCAGTCCAGCACCCGCGTGTAGGGCGTGAACCAGTGAAAGTCCCGTGCGCGGGCGTCCCAAAAGGTTTCAGGGTTCTCCACCGATTCGCGGTACCACTCTTCGTACTGCTCCCGGGTGACGTTGGCCTGCTGCGCGAAGGCGGCAGGCACGGGAACGCGGGCCTGCGCGGCCATGATGTGTTCAATACCGCCCTGTTCAGAATGGGTCATCTTTTCCCCCTCCTTGTTGTTGTTTGATGCCTCATAGCTTAGCGCACGTTCGGCCTGGACGAAAAATTCTGGGCAGCTGCGTGGAAGCGAAAGTGTGGAGTTGGGTGCGGGAATTGGCAGGCTGGCCCCGCCGGAGCGACTTTTCTTGGAGGGAAGCCGCGCCGTTCAGGCCGCCGGGGCGGGCCACCACAGCGCAGACCGTGAGTTCTCTGTCATCCACAACTGGCATAGTGGAAGGGTGATGCAGCTTAAGGTCGCTTCCCATTCCGCGCCCAAGGCGCTGGCCGGTGCGGTGTCCGGTCTGCTGCGCGAGTCGCCGCAGGTGGAACTTCAGGCGGTGGGGCCACAGGCGGTCAATCAGGCGGTCAAGGCGCTGGCGATTGCGCGCGGCTACCTTGAAGGCGACGGCATAGACCTGATCGTGCAGCCGGCCTTCGCCCCGGCCAAGCAGGGCGGCGTCCAGATGCTGCTGCTGGTCACGGCCATTCGCCGGCTCTGAAGGTGCAGGGCGGGTCTTTACTCAGGGCTTACATAAGGCCGTTACAATGCAACCATCCGCAATGATGGTACGTATTGCAGGTTGTGGGGATACGGCGAACCCGCTTGTTCGACACTGATTCGCCGCAGACTGGATAGTGTTCCGGCCCTGGACCAAAGTGGCCCGCCGGATATGAACGAGGAGAATGACTGATGGACCCAATGATGTATAACACCGGCGGCGGCAGCTCTTATATGCCCCTGATTCTGGGATTGATGGTGCTGTCTTTTGTGGTGCAGTTCTGGCTCAAAAAGGTGTACGGCAAGTGGATGAATGTCCAGAACAGCGCTGGCCTGACTGGTGAACAGATTGCCCGCCGCATGCTGGACGACGCTGGCCTGCAACATGTGCCCGTGAAAATGACCCCCGGCGAACTGAGCGACCACTACGACCCCATCAAGGACGAGGTGTACCTCAGCGAAGCCAACTTCCGCCTGCCCAGCGTGGCCGGTGCCGCCGTGGCCGCGCACGAGGTGGGCCACGCCATCCAGGACAAAATCAGCATGCCGGCGTTGGTGGCCCGTGGCAAGATGGCCGTGCCCCTGAGCATTGGCAGCAACCTGGCTCCCTGGATGGTGCTGGCCGGTCTGTTCCTGAGCATTCAGCCGCTGGTCTGGGTGGGTGTGGTGCTGTTCGGTGGCGCGCTGCTGTTCCACTTGGTCACCCTGCCGGTTGAGTTTGACGCCAGCCGCCGCGCCCTGGCCTACCTGCGCTCCAACGGCATCGTGAGTGGCGGCGCCGAGAGCGACGGCGCCCAGAAGGTGCTGACCGCCGCCGCGCTGACCTACATCCTCGCCTTTGCGATGGCGCTGGCCCAGTTCCTGCATTTTCTGGGTCTGGCCCGCAGCAACGACTGATACGGACTGCGGTCTCATCGTTCCGTTTGGAGCCGGTGAGGCCCGGTCAACAGGACTTGCACAGCTGCGAAACAGAGGACCGTGAAGCGCCCCATGCAGGACGCTATGGAATAAAGTCCCGTAGGGTAAAAAAAGGCAGAAGGCTCTGTATACCAGGCCTTCTGCCTTGTTGTTAGACTTGATGCGCTTATACGTTGAAGCCGAACATCCGCATCTGGCGCTTGCCGTCTTCGGTCATCATCTCCATGGTCCAGGGTGGCGTCCAGACGAACTCCACGCTCACTTCGGTGACGCCGTCCAGGCGGCCCACGGCCATTTCGGCGTCGGCGCGGATCAGATCCTGCACCGGGCAGCCCACGCTGGTCAGCGTCATGGTGACTTCTACGCGGCCAGAAGGCATCACCTCGACCTCGTAGATCAGGCCCAGGTCCACCACATTGACGGGGATTTCCGGGTCCTTGACGATCTTGAGGGCTTCAAGCACCTGTTCCTTGCTGGGCAGGTCACTGCCGGCGGCCTCTGCCTGATTCTGGGCAGTGTGGCCCTCGGCTGGAGCGGGGGAGACGGCCTGGCTTCCGCCGGCGGTGGCGCTGGCAGGAATCTGGTCAATGGGAGCTTTGGGGGTGTGGTCGTCCATCGTCTTATTCTCCGTTTCCTGGGCGCACATGCGGCAGATCCTGCGCCACCCAGTCGTTGGTGCCGCCCTGCAAGTTGTGCAGGCGGCTTTCGTCGTGGCCGTTTTGGGCCAGGAACTGCGCAGCCTGCATGGAACGTGCGCCGCTGCGGCAGATCAGCACCGTCTGGGGGCCCTGGGGAATCTCGTGGTAGCGCTCGGCGAACTGGCTGAGGGGGATATTCACCGCTCCCTCGGCGTGAACTTCCGCGAATTCGTCTTCCTCGCGCACGTCGATCAGCTGGTAGTCGCTGCCGGCCAGCCGCTGATGGGCGTCGGCGGGGTTCATTTCTCCAATAGGCATGGCCCTAGGATAGTGGAAGCCGCCCGGAGAAAATGTAGGGCCCTGTCCGGGGACTAGACTCTGGCTATGTCCCTGTCCGCTGTCTCCCTGCCCGCCGCCCACGTCACCCTGATTGACCTGCGCCCCCAGGAACTGCGCTTTGCCGAACCGCTCGAACGGCTGCTGCCCGGCCATGCGGTGCGGGCTGTGGCGCTGGCGGCCATTGAGCAGGGTCAGCATGGCCTGACCCCGGCCGATGGACCGCTGCTGGTGCTGTGCGAGCGGGGCCTGCGTTCGCCGCTGGCTGCCCGCTTTTTGCAGGCCGACGGGCTGAGCGCCGAGGTGTACCCAGGCGGTGTGCCGGCCCTGAAGCGGGCGCTGCTGGCCCAGACCACGCCGCAGGAATAGGCCGCCAGGAGCAAGGGGGGCAGCTGGGATAGATAATTCCTGGCTGCTCCCCTTGGCGGAGAACCTTAGCGCTGTTCGGTCAGGGTGTAGCTGCCACTGCCGCTGTAGCTGTACACGCGCCAGCGGTAGGTGCCACTGGACGCTGCGTAGGTGACGCTCTCGGCCGAAGTGTCCTGCTCGCTGGTGGCTACGTTGGTCCAACTGCCGCTGCTGAGTTTTTGCAGGTACAGGTCAAAATCGGTGCCGCCTGGGCCGCTCAGCTGGCCGCTCAGTGTGCCGCCCGCGTAGCTGAAGCCGCCCGCGCCCGGCTGATACGAGTTGGCGCCACTGCTGATGGTGCCGCTGTAGGTGGCGCCAGTGGGTGGGGTGGGATTGGTGGGCGAGGTGCTGCCCACATCCAGGAACGCGGCGCTGACGGGGCCGGTGTTGCCGGCCGAATCGGTGCCGCGCACGTAGATGAGGTGGCGGCCCTGGCTCAGGCTGGCGGGGTTCACGGTGGCGCGGACCCCTTCGTTGGAGGAGCTGAACGACCCGTCGGCGGCCGTCATGGGAATGCCGGTGCCGCCGGCCCAGGGCGGGGTGTCCACAAAGTACTCGGCGCTGCGGATGCTCTGCGCGGCGGCCCCCTGCGCCTGCGTGTCGGTCACGGTGGCGCTCAGGGTGGTGCCGCTAAGGGCCACGTTCACGCTGTCAGGACCGCCGGCCAGCTGGTAAGGGGCGCGGGCCACTTTGGCGGCGTACATCAGGGCGTTGAGGTTGCGCGGCAGGATGTCACCCGTAAAGCGGCTGCAATCCTCAAAAAAGGCGTCGCCCAGCTCGAAGGTAAAGGCGGCCACGCCCAGGGTGCCGTACAGGTATTCGTCGGTGCTGCCGGAGGTGGGGTACAGGCCCACTGCCTGCATGGGGTCGTGTCCGTTGTAGTACGAGAACTTGCGGCCCAGGTTTTCCAGCGCGGCGCCGTTGGCTGGGCTCTGCTGCACCGAGCCCCAGGGCCACAGGTTCAGCCGCGAGTACGCGTGGATATCGATATAAATGCCGGCGGTATCCAGAGGCGCGGCGGCGTCCAGGCTGTCTGAGCGGCGGTCAGGGAAGTTGGCCTTCATCAGGTTTTGCAGGGCCTGCGTCTCGCTTTCGCTGCCGGCGCTGGGGCCCCTGAAGGTTTCGTTGCACGGGTCCGCGCTGGAGCCGCCGGTATTCCAGCGAAACGCGAAGTTGCGGTTCAGGTCCACGCCGGCCTTGGACGCAGGGCAAAAGCGGGTGTTCACGTTCTTGCGCCACAGCTGGCCCTGCTCCGCTTTGGCGCGGCCGTCGGGGTTCGCCATCAGGATCAGGTGGAATTCCTGGCTGTCCAGCATCCAGGTGATGTCCGGGTCCACGCCGTAGCCGGCCACCAAACGCTCGGCAAAGCGGGTGTTCAGCTCGGCGGTGGCGTACTCGCGGGCATGCAGCGCCGAATTGAACATCACCTTGGGCTTGGTGCCGCCGACCGACTTGTTGGTCAGCACCAGTTCGTACAGCGGATTGCCGTTCGCGGTCTGCCCAAAGGAGCGCCAGGTCGCCAGGTTGGGATACTTCTGGACGATGCTCTGCGCGGCGGCGTAGGTTTCCTGCACGGTGCGGAAGCAGGGATACTGCGGGCTGATCGCCTGGGCACCCAGGCCCTCGCCGCGTCCCAGGGCGCTTTGCTGCTCGGTCAGCGCCTGGTCAATGCTGACCTGAAATCCCAGCTGCTCGCCGCTGGCACGCAGTTGCTCAAACTCCTCCTGGGTCACGGCCAGGGTCAGGAACTTCTCCTCGCGGTTGAACTCCCACGGCTCAAAGCTGATCGCCACCTTAAAAGCGTCCTCAATATCGGTGTAGTCCACGCGGGCGAACACTTCGCCGCTTGGGCTGCGCTCAAAAGCGGCGCACTCCGCCTCGGTGGCGGGGGCGCGGGCCGGCTGCGCGGTGGGCGGCGCAGATGCCTGCTCCCCGGACTTGGGTGCGGCGGGCGCGGTGCTGGAACACGCGGACAGGGCCAGGCCAGCCGTCAGCAGACTGACCACTCCAAAAAGCTTTTTCATAGTTTCCCCCCCATCCACAGCTGAAAGAAGACCTCCGGTTTCCGGACGCTCAGATATTTGGCTGCGGTTGAGGCCCTTAGTGTAAAGCTGTTCCGGGCCCCGCGTGATGAGGAGGCCGCGTGCCGGTAGGGTTCCCTCCTGATCCAGAGACAGAGGAACTTGGGGGCTGAGGGCTTAGGCGTCGCGCCGCAGCGAGCCGCAGGCCCACCAGCCAAGCGTGTACAGCACGGCGCTGCTGACGAACAGCGGCAGGTAGCCGAACTGGTCGGCCACCAACCCGCCCAGCACCGGGGCGAACAGGGCCACACCCACCAGCGTGTTGAGAGTGCCGATATAGCGGCTGCGCTGGCCCTCGGGCGAGATGTTCAGCAGGTGGTTGGTGTGGCCCAGGTTGAAGCCCTGGAGGGCCACACTCGCCAGCACGAACACCAGCCCATAGGCGGCGGGCGACCAGCCGAAGTGCCCGGCCAGCAGCGCCGTCACCGGGGCCAGCGCCGCGAAACCAGCGGCGTAGCGCAAAATTCGCCGTGAGCCCTTGCGCTCGGCCACCCGCTGCCATCCCACGTTGCTCAGGGGTGCGGCCGCCGTGGTCGCCATGACGAAGGTGCCCAGCGAGGCCGCTGGAAAATCCAGCTCGCGCAGGGCATACACCGCGTAAAACGGTTCGCTGACCGCCGCAAAAGCCAGCAGCAGCCGCACATTCAAAAAGGCCCTGAGCGCCGGGTCTGTCAGCGACTGCGGAATGGAGCGCAGTTCTTCGCGGAAGTTGCCAGGGGGCAGGGGCCGGTCCGGCGGTTCTTCTACCCGGCCGAAGACGGCGTAGCCAGCCGTAAAGGCCACCGTACCCACCAGGAAGATCAGCGCGTAGTTGTAGGGAAAGCCCAGCTCCGAACCCAGAATCCAGCGCACCGCCAGCCCCGAGACGAAAGCCAGCAGGCCGCCGTACAGGTTGCGGGTACCGAAAAACCAGGCGCGGCGCTCCGGCGGCACCGTCTTGCTGACAATCTCCAGCCAGGGCAGCCCTGACACCCCTGAAGCCAGCGCGTTGACCAGCATGGCAAGCAAGAAGACGGTCAGGCAAAGCGCGGGCCAGTCGGTCAGGAAGGCGGCGCAGGCCACCATCAGCAGATAAGTGACCGTCCGCACTGTGGCGGCCGAGCGGTACAGCGGCATCTTGTGTGTCAGTGGCCGCGCCCGGGCAGCGATGTACAGCTGCGGCAGCATCCAGCCGCCCTGGGCAATGGCTGGCAGCAGACCGATGATGGCGTTTGGCGCTCCCAGCTTGGCCGCAAAACCGGCCATCACGATCGCCACGTTCATAAAGCCTTCGCCCAGCAGCACCAGCCAGCCGTTCAGCACGCCCAGACGCTCGTTGGGGGTCCAGTTCTGCCAGGGCGGAGTGGGGGCGCGGCGCGGCATGGGGGGCATTATGCGCCCAGAACTCTGACGAAAGCTTGATGGGGCGCGCCTGCTGGCAGCCTGGGTGACGGCCGCGCCGCAGCCCGCCGCCGTTCAGGTGTCAGGTGCCCGTGCCGCTCAGGGGTTGGTAAAAAAGTGCTCCGAGGTGCCGCAGCCTGGGCATTCGCCGTAGAACCGCTGGCCTTGCTTGCGGGTCTTGAGCAGCGCCCCGCACTGCGGGCAGGTGCGGCGAATGGCAGTATTGCCCTGGCAGTCCGCGCATTTGAAGTAATAGCTATGCTTGTACAGAATGCTCAGGCGCTGGCTGCCACACTGGCTGCACTGGGGCAGCTCGGACAGCTCACCGGGCGCCTTTGGGGACGGTCCCGGGGATAGAGAAGGCTGGGCGGTCGCTGGCTGAGTCTTGGCCCTGGGACGAGTGGACGAAGCCGCCGGCGGCCTCAGGGCATCTCCGCTGGCCGGATGTTCCCGCGAGCTTTCGGCGTGGGCCAGCAGAAAGTCGCGGGTTTTTTCAAAGTCGGCTTCTGGGAGCTTCAGCCCCCTGTTCAGCGACTCGCGGCCCAGATTGAATACCGAAGCCAGCTTGCGGTGGTGGGCCATCAGTTCCGTGACGCGCTCTGGGATTTGGTCGGCCTTTTTGACCTGCGCGGCAATGTGCGGCAACTCCCGCTCATAGTGAACCAGGCCGTCGTCACTGATGGCGACCAGCACATCAACGGGCAAGGCCCCAAAGCCACCTTGCAGCAGGCCAAGAGCAAGGCGGCTGCGTAGCGTCCCCGCGTTGGCGTTGAGCAGCTTACGTAGCACCTCGCCCTGGCGGTGGGCTTGCAGCAGGGGCGAGGGCATTCCTTTCCAGGCTCCCTCCCACTGCCGCGCCCACTCCTCACGGGCATTGATTTTGACGGCGCTGGTCACGCTTTTGCTTTCGATGATGATCAGTCCGGCACGGTGAAAAATCAGGTGGTCCAGCTGAGCGTGTTCGCCGCCATAGCGCAAATGCAGGTCATGAAACACCAGCACTTCGGGCGAGTCCGCAAAAGCCCGCCTAAGATAGAACGCCATCTGGCGCTCAGCTCGCTCACCAGCTTTCGCCCTGGCGGTGTTCCCCGGCCTCTCCCGCTGCTCCTTGATGATCATCGCTTGTGAGTTTAGCCGAGCCAACGGTGGCGGGGCTGCATTTCCGCTGGTCTGTCCCCGCTACACTGATCCGCTATGCCGACGCCTGCTGCCGTGCCCACCCCGCTGATCCGCAAGCCCGAAGTGATGGCCCCCGCCGGGGGTCGCGCGCAGATTCGGGCAGCGATAGAAGCCGGTGCAGACGCCGTGTTTTTCGGAGTCAATCCGCCGGAAGTAGAAGCGCGGCAGGGCGGCGCAGGCTTTCATGCGCGGGCCAAGGTAGGCATTGCCAGCGAGGAACTCCCGGAAGTGATGCGCGAACTGCACGCACGCGGGGTGCTGGGCTTCGTGACCTTCAACATTCTGGTGTTTGACCGCGAACTGCGCCGCGCCGAGCGGAGCCTGATCGGGCTGGCCGAGGCAGGCGTGGACGCCATCATCGTGCAGGACCACGGGGTGGCGCGGCTGGCGCACGACATCTGCCCGGACCTGCATATTCACGGCTCCACCCAGATGAGCATCACCTCTGCCGAGGGCGCAGAGCTGGCCCGCCGCTTTGGGGCCAACCGGGTGGTGCTGGGCCGCGAACTGTCGCTGACCGACATCGAGCGCATTCGCCGCCAGACCGACCTGGAACTGGAAACTTTTGTGCATGGGGCGCTGTGCGTGAGCTACTCCGGGCAGTGCTTTTCCTCTGAGGCGTGGGGGGGCCGCTCGGCCAACCGGGGCCAGTGCGCCCAAGCCTGCCGGCTGCCGTACGACATGTTCGTGGACGGCCAGTACCGCGACCTGGGCGACGCCCGCTACCTGCTCAGCCCCGGCGACCTCTACACGCTGCATCAGGTGCCGGAGCTGGTTCGCATCGGGGTGGACTGCCTAAAAATCGAGGGCCGCTACAAGGACGCCGAGTTCGTGGCGCTGACCAC
>JAUNHF010000040.1 GCA_030524065.1 Deinococcus sp. | reverse complement strand
GGGCGGCTGCCTGAATCTGGGCATTGACCGTGTTCAGGTCTTGCCCGTCAGGATTCTGGCGGCCTGCCCAAGCGGGGTAGGTCAGCCCAGCGCCGTCCGGCGCGGCCCGCAGCCGGGCCAGGGTCACTTCCTGCCAGGCACTCAGGTGGGCCAGCAACTCGCGCCAGGTCCAGGCGTTCTGCATCCGAGCCTCGGTCAGGTGCAGCCGCTCGGCCTGGGCATTCATGGCCTGCCATGCCCGGAACTCGCGGCGCACCTCTGCCAGCACGGAGGCTCCCGTCATCAGTTCAGGAACGCTACCAGCGCCCGGTTAAAGGCCTCTGGCTCGTCCAGGTTCGCCAGGTGGCCGGCACCGGCAATCTCCTGCATGGTGCCGCCACTGAGGCGGGCCATCTCCTGCGCTTCTGCGGGTGGGGTCAGCTCGTCCTCGCTGCCAACCAGCGTAAGTACAGCCACGTCCTCGTCCGCCAGTCTGCGCAGCACGTCCCGGCGGTCGGCACGGGCCGCCATCGCCCGCAGCGCGGCGGCAATGCCCTCGCGGCTGGCTTCGCGGGTCATGCGGGCAGTCTGTTCGGCGGTCGAAGGCTTTTGCTCCTCGCGCGCGTTCTCGATCATGAAGTCGGCGCCTTCGGCCAGCACCTTCTGGGCCTGCTCCCCGCGCTTCTGGCGCTTTTCCTCATCATCGCCACTGGCAGACGTATCGGCCAGCACGGCGCGGGGCACCCGCTCAGTCTGCCCCCGCTCTTGCAGCAGCGCCAGCACTTCCAGCGCCAGGTAGCCGCCCATGCTGAGGCCCACCAGTGCAAACGGTTCTTCGGGCAGGTGATGGTCCAGCAGCCATGCGGCCGTCTCTTCCAGGCTGCCCATCTCGCCCGCTTCACCGCCAAAGCCCGGCAGGTGCGGCACGGTGACGCGCAGGCCCGCTGCTTCCAGTGCCGCCTTCTGAGCGTCCCACATGCGGGCGTCCAGAGGAAAAGCGTGTAGCAGCACAGCAACTCGGGGCTTGGGGGCCTGAAGACTAGGGGCTTGGAGACTGGGGGATGGGGCACTGGGGGTAGAGGTCATGGGTTCAGCCTAGGGGCGCACCCCGCCCCGTGGATGCGCCCCGCTGAAGTGCAGCTTTAGGAATCGCTGCCCGAATCGCCCCTTTTCCGGCGTGAGGCCGCCGGTTTCTTGGCCGCGCTGGCAGCGGGTTTGGACGTGTTGGCACCCGCTTTAGAACGGGCGTTGGGCTTGGCGGCAGAGGGCCCCGCCGGAGCTTTGGCGGGCACCTTTTTGGCCGCTGCTTTTTTGGCAGGCACCTTGTTTTGAGCAGGGGCTTTGTCTTGAGTGGGTGCGTGACTTGCCGTGGTCGCTTCGTCAGCCGCCTCAGCGGGCGCCCCCGCTTTGACTGCGGCCTTAGAGGTGGGCGCTTTGGCGGGGGCTGTGGCCTGCTCTGGTGCATGCTGCTCGGGCACTTCCTGCGTTGCCCCGGCCTGCGTGTCTGGCGCCCGCTCTGTAGGCTGTGGCTGCGCCTCCTCGCCCTTCAGGTGGGCTTTCAGCTGCGGCCACAGTGCGCGGGCGGCGGTGCGGGCATCTATGCGGGCCTGCGCCTCACGCTCTTGCAGGGCCTTTAGCTGGGCCTTACCGAAATGTTGATGCTCAGTTTCCAGCAATTCCAGCAGCACTTCGGCGTCTTGCAGGCGGCCCAGGTGCTCCAGCATGTCCCTCACCTCACGCGGGGCCTTGCCGCCCAGGTGTCCGGTGCACAGCTCCACGGTGTAGCGGTAGCGCTTCATCAGCTTGCGCCAGTCATGCCACGCTTCAGAATCGTCGGTATCCGCCGCTTTCATCAGTGCCTTGCCCTGTTTCAGCAGGGCCTTGCGGTCGGTGTTCAGGGCTTTTGCGGCCCGCTTCTGCCAGTCGGCGGGCAGGCCGTAGCTGCCGGGCATCTGGGCGGGCAAGGGGTGGGCGGCCAGCAGCGCGGCGCGGCGGGCGGCCCAGGCGTCTTCAAAGCGCGTCAGGGCGGCCGGTTTAGCGTTCATCTCGCGCAGGGCGGCCCGCAGGTGCTCGCCGGCGGCGTCGTGGTCGCGGATGGGCGCGGCGGCGCGGCGCAGGTCACGCCACTCGCGGCGCACCCGCTTGCTCAGGTCGCTGACCCCGGCTTCAGCGCCGGCGCGGCGGGTCAGTTTGCGGACCTCATGAACAGCTTTGGGGGCTCCGACCTGGAAGTCGGGCCAGTATTCAGCCAGCTGCCCAGGCAGGGTGCTGGGCTGTGCCCCGCCAGTGGGGGCTGTGGCGCTCTCTTTGGCAGCCTTGGTTGATTTGGGCATTTCGCCCTGCAGGCTAGCAGCCGCCCGCTGAAAATGTGTCAGGCCGGCAGGCTAGACTGGCCCTCATGCTGGTGTATGCCCTGCCCGGAACCCTGGAATCCCGTGAAGCCGACCTGGACCTGCTGTGGGAGGCCGGCGCGACCGGCCTGGAAGAGCGGGCGGGCCACATCCGCGCCTACTTTGATGAGCGGCTGGATCTCGGTGGGCCGCTGGCCGGCGGCGAGTGGCTCGAAGAAGAAGAGCAGGACTGGCAGGCGGCCTTCAAGCGCGACATTCAGCCTGTGACGGCGGGCCGCATCACCATCGCCCCGCCCTGGCTGGCAGACGCAGTGCCCGCCGGGCAAGTGCCGCTGATCATTGAGCCGGGCATGGCCTTCGGAACCGGGCACCACGCCACCACCCGCTTGGCGGTTGAGGCCCTGAGCGCCCTGAACCTGAGCGGCAAGGCGGTGCTGGATGTGGGCACCGGCAGCGGCGTGCTGGCAATGGCCGCCGCCAAGCTGGGCGCGGCGCTGGCCTACGGAGTGGATATTGACCCGCAGACCATCCCCGTGGCCCGCGAAAATGCCACCCAGAACGGCCTGAGCGCCCCCCAGGTTCAGTTCGATGAAGGCACGCTGGGCCAGGGCCAGTTTGCGGCGCCGGCCACTCACGCCGCGCTGGCGGAGCAGGGCTACGGCGTGCTGGTCGCCAACCTGTTTGCCGAGCTGCACGACCTGCTGGCCGCAACCTATCTGGAACACCTGCGCCCCGGCGGCGAGCTGATTCTGACCGGCATTCTGGAAGACCGGCTGGAGCTGGTGCTGGCCGCGCTGGAGCGTGAAGGGGTGCAAAACGTGCAGGTGCAGCAGGACGGCGAGTGGGTGCTGATCACTGGGCAGAAGGCAGGCTGAGCCGCAGATGCGCCTGACCCGCGTGCGCGTGCCGGAGCTGCCCGCTGAGCTGGACTCGGAGCCCGAGCTGGTCCTGACCGGCCCCGAAGTGCGGCACCTGGGCGTGATGCGCCTGGGTGTGGGTGACCCGCTGCTGGTTTTTGATGGCCGGGGCCGTGAAGCCCGCGCCGAAGTGACCGCGCTGGACGGCCTGCGGGCCTCCTTGAGACTGGTGGAGGAATTGCCCGGCACCCCTGAAACGCCGCAGCCGCTCACGCTGGCGGTGGCGCTGCTCAAAGGCGACAAGCTGGCCGACGTGGTCCGGGCCGCCACCGAGCTGGGTGTGGCCCGCATTCAGCTGCTGGTCACGCAGCACACTGACGTGCGCGATATCGGCGCGAACAAGCTGGCGCGGCTGAACCGCATTGCCGGCGAGGCCAGCAAGCAGTCACGCCGCGCCGTGACCCCCGAAGTGCTGGCCCCCATTGCGCTGGCTGCTCTGACCTGGGAGGGCCAGGCGTACGTGGCCCACCCGTATGTCCACGACCTGCTGGCCGATTCACTGCACTGGGACAGCGCCGTGACGCTGCTCACCGGCCCCGAAGGGGGCTTTTCCGAAGCGGAGATGCAGGCGCTGCTGGCCCGTGGTGCCCGTGGCGTGGTGCTGGGGCCCCGTATCCTGCGCGCCGAGACGGCCCCAGTGGCGCTGCTGGGCGCGGTGGTGGCGACAGGCGTTTAGCCTCTTTCCTGGCACACCTGTGTCCGCTTGCGTAAGTGCCATGTTGCGCCCTCAGCCTTTGGGCCGTGCCCTGCTCAGGCCCAGAACTCTCAGCCCTGGCCGCTAGACTGCGCCCATGCGCCTGGTCCGCTTGCTGCCGCTGCTGCTCCTACCCCTGCTGGGAGGCTGCCGCTACAACTACGTGCCGCTGATTCCCCCGGTGGCCGAGGTCAACCTGCCCCCGCGCATCTTCGGGGCCGAAATCCGGCGCGAGGGCGAGGAACTGGTGCTGACCGCGCAGCTCCAGGGCCGCTTTGAAGCCGGCTACCTGAATGTGACCTGGTTCAACGGCTCAGTGCAGCTGGCGCAGGACTCGGTGTATCTGGACGCAGCGCAGCGGCAGGCCACCTTCCGCCTGAAAGCCCCAAGCAAGGGCGCCTACCGCGCTGCGCTGGGCCTGGGCGACAGCGTGATGCGGCTGGTCGAGTTTTACGAGGTGAAGCCTTGACCGGGCCTGAGTATCTGGGGGTGGTGGAGTGGCGGCGCGGCGACACCCGGCGCTGGGTATGGCGTGCCGGGGCCGGGGCAAGTGGGGGAGAAGTGGTGCCCTACCGCACCGAGCCCTGGCCCGCGCCGGTCAACTACGGTTGCCTGCCCGGCCTGCACAACCCCGCCGACAGCGCCGAGGTGGACGCCGTCTGGCTGGGAGGGGCGCTGGCGGTGGGCACCCGCCTGAGCGGAACGCCCAGTGGCCTGCTGTGGCTGGCCGACGGCGACCACAAGGTCATCTTTGGTGCAGATGAAGGTGGGCAGGCGGCCCTGCTGGGCTGGTTCCCCCCGGAGCGCGGCGCCCGGCTGCTGGGACCAGACGCCGCCCTGGAGTGGCTTGAAGGACTGAACGCAGAAGAGTAGGCGCTGCCGCTGGAGCGGCCCAGTTCGTGGCCGCCCACCCACTTCTTCTGAGCCTATTCCTGATTGAACTTCCGCTCCGCCGCCTGCTTGATGGGGTTGCTGCGGGTCAGTTCGCTTTCGGCGTCGGCGCCGCGCCGGACAGCCGGGTTGCCGGTGGGGCCAGGCAGCAGCCGGTTGGTCAGGGCCATCGCGTCGGCCACCAGCTGCGGAGCCAGCGCCTGCGCGTAGCGGGCCACTGTGGCGGGCAGGCCGATCATCGCTTCGGCGTCGCCGCGCACCAGCGCGCTCACCATCCCCTGCGCGGCGGCGGGGGCCGGCATGGACACCAGCGGCAGATTGTCAATGGTGGCGAACCAGGCATATTCCTTTTCGTGCTGGCCCTTGACCAATGCGTGCTTGGGGCTGCCGGTTTGCATCAGCCCCGGACAGACGGTGGTCACGCTGATACCGTCCAGGCTTAACTCTGCACGCAGGGCCGCGCCCAGGCCCACCGCCGCGAACTTGCTCATGGAGTACGGCCCCAGGTGAGGCACGGCAATCTTGCCACCGATCGAGGTGACCAGCAGCACCCGGCCGCCCGCCGCCTTGAGGTGCGGGTAGGCGGCGCGGACCAAGCGCAGCGCCGCGAACGCATTGATTTCCATCACCTCGCGCCAGTCTTCTTCGGTCATGTCCTGGATGGGCCCGGTCTGAATCATGCCCGCGCTGTGAACGATGACGTCCAGCGCCCCGTGGGCAGATACGGCGGCCTCAACGGCCCGCTCCACATCCTCGCGGCGGGTCAGGTCGCCGGCCACGGCCACCACTTCGGCGCCCCGCCCGCGCAGCTCGGCGGCGGCGGCGTCCAGGTCGCTGGCGGTGCGGGCGGTCAGGGTCAGCCGGGCACCCCGCGCCGCAAACTCGCGGGCCAGCGCCAGCCCCAGCCCGCGTGAGCTGCCGGTAATCAGCACGCTTTTGCCGCTCAGGTCGTAGCGGGGGGTCAGGGTTCGGCGGGCGGCCAGGGCCGCAGCCGCGCCAGCCAGCAGCAATCGTTTGGGAACTCGCATACTGCACTATGAACCGCCGCCACTCCGGATAGTGCAGCGCAGGCCTTAGCGCGGATTCATCTGCCGCATGACGCGTGGGCCGCAGGAGGTGGCTAGACTGCGTCTATGACCCAAGGCCGTGACCCCAGCATCTTTGAGCGCATCATCGCCCGCGAGATTCCCGCCGATATCGTGTACGAGGACAGCGACTTTATTGCCATCCGCGACATCGCCCCCAAAGCGCCCATTCACCTGCTGGTGATTCCCAAAGCCTGGACCCCGCGCATTGACACCATTGCGGACCCGGAGGAAATGGGCCGGCTGTGGCTGAAAGCTTCCGAGGTGGCCCGGCAGCACGCCCAGGACTACCGCCTGGTGGTCAATGCCGGGGCGGGCGCAGGCATGATGGTAGAACACACCCACATCCACATTCTGGCGGGCTGGGAGAACGGCCCCGAAAGCGACGTGCTGTGACGCCGGGGATGCTGGGCGACTTTGCCGGAGTCATTTTTGACTTTGATGGCGTGCTGATTGACTCCGAAGGCATCGCCTACGACGCCTGGGTGGGCGCGATGGGTGAGGCTGGAGAGCGCATTGGCCGCCAGGCGCTGATGGACGCCGGCAACGGCCTGACCAACGCCATGCTGCTGCGCTGGCTGCGCGAGGAGCACGGCTGGGAGCCGCAGCCCGGCTTTACCGAGGACCTCAACCGCCGCTTTGTGAAGGCATTTGGTCCCGGTGCCGTCATTCCGGGCGCCGCAGAAACGCTGAGCCGCCTGCGCGCCGCCGGTGTACCGCTGGCCCTGGCGACCAACAGCGGCCAGGAAGAAATGGTGTTCAAGCTGGGCGAGGTGGGCCTGAGCGACCTGTTCGGGAAGCACGCCTACAACCCCTCGCACGTGGGGGGCCGCGCCAAGCCGGAGCCAGACCTCTACCGCCACGCGGCGCAGGCGCTGGGCCTGGACCCGGCCCGCTGCCTGGTCGTTGAAGACAGCCTGGTGGGGGTGCGTGCAGCGGTGGCGGCAGGCTGCCGCGTATGGGGTATCACCGCCACCCACCACGACCCGGCCCTGGCCGCCGCGCTGCTGGAGGCTGGAGCCGAGCGGACGGTGGGTAGCCACGCTGAACTGCAAGCGGCACTGGGGGTATAAGGGCTGACGAAGGGATGGGCGGGCCTGTGCGCCGCCGTCTCTGCCGCTTGCCTACGCTTCGGCTTTGGCTGCGCGGTCCATCAGTGCGCCCACGGCCTGCTGTGGGGTCCACTCGCCCGCCGCCACCCGCGATACGGCGTGAATGATGGGCAGCTCGGTGCTGTGCTGCTCGCCCCAGTCGTGCAGCAGCCGGGCAGTGCGTAGGCCCTCGACCACTTTGCCGCCCTGCTCAGGCTGCTCGCCCAGCGCCAGCGCCTCGCCCGCCGCCCGGTTGCGCGAGTGCCGGCTGCCCGCCGTCGCCATCAGGTCGCCCAGGCCGCTCAGGCCGTACAGGGTGCCCGGCTGCGCCCCGGCCCAGGCGAGGTAGCGGGCCATTTCGGGCAGGCCGCGTGTGAGCAGCGAAGCTTTGGCGTTGTCGCCCAGGCGCAGGCCGTCCACCATGCCGGCGGCCACCGCCAGCACATTTTTCAGCGCGCCGCCCAGCTCTACGCCCACTGGGTCGCTGGAGGTGTAGGGGCGCAGACTGGGCGAGCGCAGCAGGGCCTGGGCGCGGGCGGCCAGCGCGGGGTCATCGCTGGCAATCACGGTGGCTGCGGGCAGCCCCCGCCCGATTTCCTCAGCGTGATTGGGGCCGCTCAGCACCGCCAGCCGCGCAAAGCCCCGTGCCCGCGCCAGCTCGCCCAGGCGCTCACCGCCCGGCCCTAAGCCCTTGGCGCACAGCACCAGCGGCAGCTGCGGCGGCAAGGCGCCCAGCAACTCCGGCACGCCCACGCTGGGGGTGACCACCAGGGCCAGCTCGGCTCCGGCCACCGCTTCTGCCAGAGTGGACGTGATGTGCAGCCCGGCGGGCAGCGGAACCCCCGGCAGATAAGGCACGTTTTCCCGCCGCCCGCGCAGCTCCTGGGCCGCTTCTTCCCGCCTGGCCCACAGGGTCACCTCACTTTGCCCAGCGCGCAGCAGGGCCAGCGCCAGCGCGGTGCCCCAGCCGCCGGCGCCCAGTACGGCGACTTTCGGCGTCATGCTCCCTCACCTTGCTCCGCTTGCTCGCCCTTCCAGGCCAGCACCCAGATGCGGGGGGTGTCCTCCTGCGGCGCGGCGTAGTCGGGATACTCCGTGATGTCCCAGCGGGCAAATCCGGCGGCCCGCAGCAGCGGTTCGACCTCGGCTGCGTCATAGCCGCGCTCACGGTGAATCTCTATAAACTCTTCTACCTCGCCGCCGTCACGCACGACGCGGCACAGGGCCTGCACCACGCCCAGTTCCGCTTCGCTGTCAAAGGTGTGCGACCAGTGGTAGTGCACTTCGCTGCCGTCCCTTGCTGGCGCCACGCCTTCCATCACGTCGCCGTCCCACAGTTCGCGCACGCCCAGACGGGTGTTCAGGTCGCAGGCCAGCAGCCCGCCGGGGCGCAGGTGGGCCGCCGCCCGCGCGAAGGCCTGCCCCAGTTCTTCTGCGCTCAGCAGGTTGTTCAGGCTGTCAAACACGCAGGTGATCAGGTCGAAACGTTCTTCCAGTGCAAAGGTCCGCAGGTCGCCCTGCACCAGCGGCGTGCCCTGGGGCAGCCGGGCGCGGGCCATCTCCAGCATCTCGGCCGAGCCGTCCAGGCCGGTCACCTCCCAGCCCGCATTTAGCAGCTCGCGGGTCAGGCCGCCGGTGCCGCAGGCGAGGTCCAGCGCCCGCCCGCCGCTCAGGCCCTGGTCGCGGGCATAGGTCAGGATGAAGTCGGCCCAGTGGTCGTACTCCACGTCTTCCATCATGGTGTCATAAACCGCTGCCAGGGCGGTAAAGGGAGGTTGCTGCATGGAGGACAGTGTAGAGGGTGGCCGCCGTGCGCCGGGCCAAGGGTTCGCCTCACTGCTGGACCCCACTCCTGCTTCTCAGCAACTGTCAGCCTTTGGCGCGGTCGGCACTGCGTAGGCCCAGCGCCAGAATCGCCAGGGCCAGCGGCGTGACCGAGGGGTTCAGGAACCAGCCCATCAGGTAGCCGCCGTAGCCCAGCCAGGCCAGCAGGGCAAAGAGGGTGAGCTCGGTGCGGGCCCGCAGCAGCTCGCGGGCCAGCAGCCCCAGCAGCGGCACCAAGAACAGCAGCGCGGTAAAGCCGTTGCTGTACAGTTCCTCAATCAGGTAGTTGTGTGGCTTGACCATCAGGAGGGTGGTCTCGCGGGGGGCGCCGCTCCCGTCCGCCGGCCGGGCCACCACGGCCAGGCCGCTCATGCCCACCTGCTCGTCTGGTGCGGCATTGATGATGCGGCGCAGCAGTGGCTCGCGCTCCTGCGCCGACAGGTGCCCGTAGAAGTTGTTGTGAAAGGTTTCGTAGCCCCAGCCGGTCAGTGGGCGCTCGGCGGCACTGCGCAGCCCGGAGGTAAAAATCAGCAGCCGCTCGGACGTGGTCTGCCCGGTGGCCTGCGCGGTGAACTGGTTTTCCTGTTCTGCGGTGACTTGGCCCGCGCTCCGCAGCTGGGCGTTCAGGTCCACCAGCCCCGACGTGACCGGGGCCGGCAGCAGGGCGCAGGCGGCCAGCAGCAGGGCGGCGGGCACACTGCGCCGCACGGTCAGGCCCGCAAACAGCACCATCAGCCCCGAGAAGACCAGCGCCGCGAGGTTCCCCTGGGTGGACGCCACGCCCAGCAGCAGCAGCGCCAGTGTGGGCAGCAGGGCCGCCCAGCGCCGCGTGCGGGCAAAGACCAGCGCCAGCGGGGCCAGCAGCGGCCACAGGCCCGAAATCCACCCCGAGTTCCCCACCGTCAGGATGGGAAAGGCGGTGACCCGGAAATCGCCCTGCACCGCCCCCAGCAGCGTGTTGCCCAGCCACGGACGCAGCCCCAGGAATTCAGCGGTGGACCACAAGCTGACCAGTGCCAGAAAGCCCAGCAGCAGCGGCCAGGGCCGGCGCTCGTGGTCATCCTTGGGCCGGTGCAGCATCAGCAGGAACAGCCCCCAGTACATGGCGTTGGTCAGCAGCCCGCCGCGCCACCCCGGCCAGCCGAGCACCGTCGTCCCCGGCTGAGACGACAGCAGCGTGTTGGTCAGGGTCATCCAGGCGACGTAGCCCAGCGCCAGCCACAGCACCGGGCGCGGCGCACTGAAGCGGAAGCGGGCGCGGTGCAGCCACAGGTAAGTGCCCGTGAGCAGCGTGACTGCCGCCAGCACAAACAGCTTGCCGGTCTGGAAGTAGCCTTCACTGTTTGCGCCCGGCACCACCGTCAGGAACGCCAGCAGCCCCACGGCTAGCCAGTAGGCGTCGGTGCCGACAAAGGCGTGGAGGGGCTGGAAGCGGGCGCTGAGGGAAGCAGGCATGGCGGCCCTAGTTATAGGGCACGGCGGGTGAGGCGGGGGCTAGAGAGGGCAAAGAAAAACCAGCCCGGTGGGCTGGACTTTGCTCAGGCGGTTCACTTAATGGATATCCGGTTGGCCATTGATACTCGTGTAGCTCAGTAGGTGACAACTTCAGTTCGACCTCGTTCCAGACGGCAAAAACCAACA
>JAUNHF010000039.1 GCA_030524065.1 Deinococcus sp. | reverse complement strand
CCCGGAGTTGTGGACGCGGGGGGCGACCTCGTTCACCAGCAGTGCGCCGCCCGGCAGCTCGCAGAATTCCAGCGTCATCAGCCCCTCCAGGCCCCAGGCCTCGGCCACCCGGCGGGCGATGTCGCGGGCCTGCTGCGCCGTGCGCTCATCGCCGCCAGCGTAAACCGAGGTCCGCAGGATGCCGCTGCGGTGGACATTTTCCACCAGCGGTCCAAACGCCAGCTCGCCCGCCGCCGTGCGGGCCACGCCCACGCTCACCTCGCGCACGAACGGCACCAGTCCCTCCAGCACGCAGGGCACGCGGCCCAGGTCGTCCCAGGCTTGGGCCAATTCGGTGGCGGTACTGACGCGCCGCTGCCCTTTGCCGTCGTAGCCCAGCTCGGAGGTCTTGAGGATGCCCTGGCCGCCCACACGTTCCAGCGCGCCGTTCAGGTCGCCTTCTCCCTCAATCACCGCAAAGTCGGCGGTGCCGGCGCCGGCGGCCCGCAGACCCTCCTTCTCGCGGGCGCGGTGCTTGGAGTGGGCCAGCAGACCCGCGCCGGGTCGCACCGGCACGCGGCCTTCCAGGTATTCTAGCGCCTCTACCGGCACGTTCTCGAACTCCAGGGTGACGGCGCTGCATTCGGCCAACCGCGCCAGCCCGGCAGGGTCGGTGTAGGGCGCACAGAGGTGTTCGGCGCACAGCCGCGCTCCGGCCTGCGGGTCGGGCTCAAGCGCCACCACGCGCACGCCCAGCGGCAGGGCGTCCAGCGCCAGCATCTGCGCCAGCTGCCCACCGCCCAGAATGCCCAGTGTCAGTTCGCTGCGTTCCTGGCCCTCCCGCTTCATTCGGCACCTCCCTGCGGGTGGCCGTCAAAGTGGGGGTCATCCAGCACGCTCCGGGTCTGGGCAGCGCGGAACTTCTCCAGCGCCGAGCGCACCGCTTCATCTGTCGTCGCCAGCAGCGCGGCCGCAAACAGGGCGGCGTTTTTGGCGCCTGCCTGCCCAATTGCAAAGGTCGCCACCGGCACCCCCGCCGGCATCTGCACGATGCTCAGCAGGCTGTCTTGGCCGCTGAGTGCCCGGCTCTGCACCGGCACCCCCAGCACCGGCACGCGGGTAAAGGCCGCCAGCATCCCCGGCAGGTGCGCCGCGCCGCCCGCCCCGGCGATGATGCACGTAAGGTTCAGGCGCTCAGCCCGCGCCGCGTAGCTGGGCAAAGGTGCGGTGTGCGGTGCGCCGACAGCACGCGCACCTCGTACGGAATATCCAGGTGCGCCAGCAGATCCAGCGCGCCCTGCATGGTTTCAAAATCCGAGCGGCTGCCCATCACGACGCCGACTCGGGGAGTTTGGGAAGAGGCCTGTGCGGTCATGCTCTCATGATGGCAGACCGGGCGCGGGAAGGCGGAGGCTACAGCCGCCGCAGCAACTCGGCCAGCAGCGCCACCCGCTCCGGCCACAGGTCCAGCCGGATGTGCTCGTGGGCCGCGTGTGCCCCGTCACCGGGCGCACCCAGGCCGTCCAGCGTGGGGCACAGCGGGGCGGTAAAATTGCCGTCGCTGCCGCCACCCACCGCCGTCTCGGACAGCGTGAACCCCAGCGCCTGCGCGGCGGTCTGGGCCTGCGCGAACAGGGCCAGGGTGCCTTCGCTGCGCGGAAAAGGTGGGCGGTTCAGGGACAGCGACCACTCGGCCCGTATCCGTTCGTCCGCCGGGGCGAGGGCGGCCAGCTCCCGCAGCACCCGCTCATCCTCCCCGGCCTGCGCCACCCGCACGTCCAGCCCCAGGCGGCACTCCGCAGGCACCACGTTGCTGGCTGTGCCGCCCGCGATCTGCGTGACCAGGACGGTGGTGCCTCTCTCCGGGCGAGCCAGCGCCTCAATGCGGGGCAGCAGTTCGGCGGCGGCGGCAATGGCACTGGCGCCGCGCTCCGGTTCGTTGCCGGCGTGGGCGGCCTGCCCGGTCAGGGTCAGGGCCGCGTCAATCACGCCCTTGCGGCCCGTCTTGAGGGCGTGGGCCTGTGCGCCTGCGCCCCCGCCCACTGGCGGCTCCGGCACCAGTGCGGCGCGGGCAGCTCCCGCTTCAAGCTCAATGTGAGCGCGGCTGGAAGGGCTACCGATTTCCTCGTCAGGCGTAACCAGCAGCACGATGCCGCCTGCGGGCCACTCCCCTGCCAGTGAGCGTAGCGCGTGAACGGCGCCCACCAGGCCCGCTTTCATGTCAAAGACGCCGGGGCCGTACAGCCGCTCGCCCTCTGTCCGCAGGGGCATCCCGGCCATCGTGCCGTGCGGCCACACCGTGTCGGCGTGGGCCAGCACCAGCAGCGGCGGGCGCGTACCGTCCACCCCAAAAGCGAAACGCCGCGTACCGCCGGCCAGATGCTGCACCTCGGCGCCCAGGTCGCTGGCCCAGCCGCTGACCACGTCCAGCACGCGGGCCACCGCCCCCGGATCAGACGACGGAGACTCTATCTCTGCCAGGGTCAGCAGGTCGGCTTGCAGGGCTTTGGGGTCGGGAACCATACCCCCATAAGACAACATGGCTGGCCCAAAACAAAAAGGCGAAGCCGTTTAAGCTTCGCCTCTGTGGCAGGGATACTAGGACTCGAACCCAGAATGTCTGAACCAAAATCAGATGTGTTGCCGATTACACCATATCCCTAAAGGAACTTCCTGAAAGGCGGCTGTGGCAGGGATACAAGGACTCGAACCCTGAATAACAGAACCAGAATCTGCTGTGTTGCCAATTACACCATATCCCTATGGCGCCTGTCCAGGAAGGCTCAAGATGAGCGAGGAAAAGTATAGCGACGCGCCTCTAGCCCGTCAAGCCTGCGCCGGGTCCGCGTAGAACGCAGCTCCCGCCCGCAGCCTAGCCCACCACCACAATGGGGGGCAGAAAAAGGGCACAAAAAACCCGCTCGCCTTACGGGAAGGTTTCGAGCGGTTATGGTTATTACTCTAGCGCGGTATGCAGTATTCGTCAAGGAGATGCAGGGCGGGGCGCGGTCAGTGCTGCCCGGACCAGTCCCACCAAATACAGGCTGCCGGCCACCAACAGGGTGCCGCCCTGCGGGGTGAGCGCCAGGGCGCGGGCCAGGGCCTGGTGTGGGTCGGGCCAGGCTTCTCCGTGCCAGAGGGCGGCCAGCTTGTGCGGTGGGGTGGCGCCTTCACCGGGAGCAGTAAACACCCGCCGGGGGGCCAGCGGCAGCAGTGGCGCCAGCGTCTGCGCGGTGTCTTTGCGGGCGAAATTGCCAAACAGCAGTACGTCGGCGGCGGGCAGGCTGGCGGCCAGGGCCTGCGCAGCCGCCGGGTTATGGGCACCGTCCAGCAGCACGGTGCGGCCCTGACAGGCGAGCGGCTCCAAGCGGCCGGGCCAGTGGGCCTCCAGCGCCGCTTCCAGCCCGTCATCGTGGCCCAGCAGGCGCAGGGCCGCCAGGGCCAGCGCCGCATTCTGCGCCTGGTGCTCGCCGGCCAGCGCGGGGGGGCGGGGCAACGCGAACAGTTCCGGGTGACTGGCCGGCGTATGCAGCGGAGCCCCCACCTCCTGCGCGACTGCTGCCACCACGTCCAGCGCCTCGCCCGTCGCCGTTGTGAGCAGCGGCACCCCGGGCCGGGCGGCGCGGGCCTTGTCGGCGGCAATCGCGGCCACCGTGCCCCCCAGAGCGGCGGTGTGGTCCAGGCCCACGTTGGTCAGCAGCACCGCGTCCACATTTGCCAGCGCGTGGGTGGCGTCGCTGTGGCCCCCCACACCGGCTTCCATGACCGCTGACTCCACCCCGCCTGCGGCAAAAGCCTGCGCCGCCAGCCCCAGCGCCAGGTCAAAAAAGGCCGCGTGGGGAGCCTCCTGCTGTGCCCAGCGCACGAATTCCAGTGTGCGGGCGGGGTCCAGCTCCTCGCCCAGCACGCGAATGCGTTCCTCAAAGTGGTGCAGGTGTGGACTGGTAAAGCGCCCCGCCCGCACCCCAGCCGCCAGCAGCCCGGCTTCCAGCATGGCGCAGGTGCTGCCCTTGCCGTTGGTGCCCACCACCCGCAGCGAGCGAAACTGCGTGTCCGGCGCGCCCAGACGGTCCAGCAGCTCACGGGCCGGCCCGGCGGTGCGGGGCTGCCCAGCGGGGCGGGTGCGGGAGAACAGCCAGTCGTAGGCGGGGCCCAGGGTCATCCGTACAGGCTAGCGCTCCGCTCTCAGGCAGGGCCGCATCTAGCGGCAGCTGGCAAGGAGCCAGTCATTCTGCGCTTGACCGCCCGCCCGCTCCGGGCCATGCTGGACCCATGAGCCGCACCGCTTCGCTCTCGCCTGCCTCCGAGGATTACCTCAAGCAGCTGTATCTGCTGGGCCGGCAGGGGCGGGTGTCCACCCAGGCGCTGGCGCTGGCCCTGGGGGTCGCTCCAGCCAGCGTGACCGGCATGCTGCGCAAGCTGACCGAGCAGGGGCTGGTGCTGCACGCACCCTACCGTGGGGCGCAGCTGACTCCCGAAGGCGAGCAGGCCGCCATGGAAATCCTGCGCCACCGCCGCTTGCTGGAACTCTTTTTGCACCGGGCGCTGGGAGTGCCGCTGGAAGAACTGCACGAGGAAGCCGAGGCACTGGAACATGCCCTGTCGGAGCGGCTGGAGGCCCGCATCGCTGCCTGGCTGGGCGACCCCAGCTTCGACCCGCACGGCAACCCCATTCCCTCGCTGAGCGGCGACCTGCCCCTGCGCGCCGAGCGGGGCCTGACCACCCTGAGCGTAGGCGACCGCGCCCGGGTGTGCCGGGTTCCCGACCACCCCGATCAACTGCGCCCACTGGTTGCCGCCGGCCTGCGCCCCGAGGCCGAGGTAGAACTGTCCGGTCAGGACGCAGAAAGCGGCACGCTGGACCTGAACATCGCGCCCCCGGCGGGCAGCCACAGCACCGTCTGGACACCGCTCACCCTGCCGCTGGCCGTTGCTGCCCAGATTCAGGTGTACGGCGAGGATACCGGCGAAGCGCCCAGGCAAGACTAGGCCGCACGCCGCTGGTTCACCCAGTTTCTGCTTGGTGCTGCTCCATTTGCCCCACTTTCTGGAGATACGCCCCAAGCGCAGTTCACAGCAGTCCGCGTCAGAACTGCACCACCCGCCAGTTGTGCAGCGGATCTTCGCGGCTGGGGTCCAACATCAGTTCCAGATATTCGCGGCGGTGCAGGGCGTCGGCCAGGGCAAAGCGGTGGCCGGGGTGGACCACAATCCCCCGGTCCATCTGGGTGTGCCCGTATACGCCAAAGGCCAGGCCGGCCAGCGCCACGTATTCAGGGGTGTCCAGAAACCAGCGCTTGGTGGATATATCGCTGTAAAACCATTCGTCGTAGCAGGCGTGGGCCGGCAGTGGCCCCACATGGGCGAACTGGACTTGCCCCACCCGCAGCTCGCGCAAAAAGGTGTCCACCCAGGCGCTCAGGTCGGTGGGCAGGGCCACGCCGCCGTGGCGCGGGTCGAATTCGGTGTGGCGCAGGCCCCCGCCGGTGCCCAGCACAAAGCGGGGCTGCACCAGCACGTCGTCATGGTTGCCCAGGATGATATGCACCGATCCCGGCGCCTGCGCCTGATAGTCGCGCACGGCCCGCAGCCCCGCCATCTGCGCGGCGGCCACCTGCGCCTGCTGCTCGGGGTCGGCAGGGTCATATGGAGCGCCCAGCAAGTCGTTGTAGGCCCGCTGGCTTTTGGGATGCACCAAGTCGCCCAGCAGCACCACCTGATACCGCCCGCTGCTGACCGGCGGGGTGGGCTGGCCGCTGGGTGTGACGCAACCGGCGGCGCGGAGCGCCCCCCACAGACCGGCAAAATCGGCATGCACGTCCCCGATGACGATGAATTTACGCAGGCCCACCACGGCCCCAGGAAAAACAGCGGTCATGGCACCTTACTCAGCGTCCCGCAGGACTGCCTGCAACTCCTTGTAGATCTGGCGGCTTTCTTCCAGGGTATTGCCGTAGCCGCGCATCAGGATAGGGGCAATTTCCTTGCCGCGTCCCGCCGCCCGGATCTGTGCGATCAGGTCGTCAATGTGTCCACGCGCCTTTTCCATCTGCGGGTCACGGGGCGGCTCGGGCGGCAGGCTCGGGCGGGGGGCCGGCGCCGCTTCCTCGGCCTCGGCTTCGAGCAGCGTGGTGTCGGCGCCCTCGTCCGGGTCGTAGTCCACCCAGTGGCCTTCGCTCAGCGCCGCCACGCCGTACAGCCGGGCCGCGTCGGCCAGGGCCGCCAGCTTGGCGTCTTCAAGGGTGTGGGCGCTTGCCATGCCCTCGCGCTCCAGGCCAGCCGCGCACAGCCGCGCCCGCACCACCGGCGGGTGGGTGGCGTCGCAGGCCCAGTGCAGCGACCAGTCCGGGTCGGCCTGATCAAGGTGGCCCACCAGCAGGGCCAGTTGCGGCGCCGGCACCACCCGCGCTTGGTCCCCGCGCACCTCCAGCGTGGCCCAGTCCATCATGCTGACCCGCAGCGCTTCTCTGACCCCGTCCAGCCTGGCCCGCCGTTCCTGATTCATGTGCGGCAGTCTAGAGTATTTGGCGGGCGCACAAAGGGAAATTTTTGCGGCCCGCGCCAGGCGTAAGCGTCAGTTCAGCAGGCGCACGTCGCCGGGCAGCAGCTGAAAGGCTGGAATGGCTACCTGCTGCTGCTCACCCCAGGCATTTTCCAGGGTGTAGTGCCCCGACATCCGGGCCGGAGCCGCGCTGACCGTCACGAAGGAGTCGTAAACAAACACGGTGCCGGGCGTCAGCAGCGGTTGCTGGCCCACCACACCTTCACCCTCGACCTCGGTGCGCTGTCCCTGCGCGTCCACCACCAGCCATGAGCGGCGCAGCAGCCGCCACGACTGGTCGTCCTCATTTTCCAGCCGCACGACGTAGGCAAACACCTGGCCTTCGGGCCGGCTGTACTGCGGCAGATGGTACGCCTCGGCACTGACCTTGACCCGAACAGGGAGCGCAGCGAAGTGGGACTGTTCGGCGGCTCTGGGCATGTGCCCCACCCTATCCGCCAGCGGGCTTAGACTGGAAGTATGTCCCTTAAACAAACGGTTATCAAACGTCAGGACTTTTTGTTCGACCTGCTGCGCGCTGCCGGCCCAAGCGGCCAAGAGCGCCGCGCCGCCGACGTCTGGAAAAAGGAAGCCGCCAGCTTCGCCCGCGTGAGCGAGGACCACTACGGCAACGTGTACGCCGAAATCGGCCCCGACGGCGCCCCCGCTGTGGTGCTGATGGGTCACCTGGACGAGATCGGATTGATCGTGTCGTATGTCAGCGACCAGGGCTTTATCTACTTCCTGCCGGTGGGTGGCTGGGACCCGCAGGTGCTGGTCGGCCAGCGCATTCGGCTGCTCGCCCCCGGCGGTGACATCGTAGGCGTGATCGGCAAAAAAGCCATCCACGTGATGTCGCCCGAGGAACGCGAGAAGGCCAGCAAAATTGAAGACCTGTGGATTGACATCGGCCTGGACGCCGAAGACACCCGCGCCGCCGTGCCGGTGGGCACCTACGGCGTGATCGAGCAAGGACCAATGATGGTGGGCGAGCGCATCGTGGCGCGCGCGCTGGACAACCGCGCCGGGTCGTTCGCGGTGCTTGAAGCGCTGCGCCAGGTTCACGAAAGCGGCCGTGAGCTTAAGCACCGCGTGATTGCCATCGGCAACAGCCAGGAAGAAATCGGCACTTTGGGGGCTGTCATCAGCGCCTTCAAGACCCGCCCGGTGGCCGGTGTGGCGGTGGACGTGACCCACGAAACCACCCAGGTCGGCGTGGAACCCAAGAAATATGGCCTGAGCCCCTTCGGGTCCGGCGCCAGCCTGGCCGTCGGCCCCATGAGCAGCCCGGTGGTGAACCGTCAGCTGATGGACGCCGCCGGCAAAAAAGGCATTCCTTACACCCTGGGCGCCAGCGGCCGCTACACCTTTACCGACGGCGACGCCCTGGCGCTGAGCCGCGAAGGCGTACCCACCGCCGTGCTGAGTATCCCCAACCGCTACATGCACTCGCCCAGCGAAATGGTTGACGCCCGCGACCTTCAGGCGGTGATTGACCTGCTGGCCGCCTGGGTAGAAGGACTGGAAGAGAACACCAGCTACCAGCGGTAAGCGGTGCGGCGCGGAAAGAGGCCCCACCACGGGGTGTTTGGGCCTCTCTCCGCGCCGCTCAGTGTGGTGTAGGCCCAGGCACCTCCAGCCGCATCAGCACGCCGACTTCCGTGAAGCCCGCCCGGCGGTGCAGCTCGCGGGCACGGGCGTTGTGCCCAAACACGTGCAGCCCGATGCGGTCCACGCCTTGCGCCTGAGCCAGTGCCTGAAGGGCGGCCAGCGCCTCACGGCATAACCGCGCCCCTGGAACTGCGGCGCAATAGAGAAGTCGTAGATGAACCACTCGCCTTCGCGCGCGGCGTACCACAGCACCCCGGCACTCTGCCCCGCCCCATCCAGAACAGTGTTGACGGAGTGACCCGGTGTCTGCGGGCCTTGCGGCGGCAACTGAGCGTACTCGGCAGCAGCCCGTTCGTCTGCGCCCTTCAGCGGCCAGCGCCCCGCCCGCACGTTTTCGGCGGCGTACTCGCGAGCGCTGGCCTGAGCGTAGGCGGCAAACTCTTCGGCGGTCATGGGACACAGGGTGATGGTCATAGGGTTGCCTCCTGGGTTGAGGGCGGCGGTCAGTCGGCGGACTGAATCTGTGGGAGTGGCTCTATCCGAATCCGGGTGTTGTGAAAGGTGCTGCCCGCTCCCAGGTCGGTCAGCGTCTGCGCGGTCAGGGTGTTGATGCTCTTGCCGTCGGGGGCCTGGCTGCCCCACCAGATGCCCTCAATCACCGCCACGCCCGGCTGCGCGGCGTCGGTCACGCGTACACGGCGGGTCACTTCGCCCTGCTCGCTGCTCAGGCGGGCATATTCGCCGTCGGCCAGGGCGTAGGCGGCTGCGTCGGCTGGGTGGACCATCACGTGCGGCTCGGTGCCCTCGGCGCGGTTGAGGCGGTCCAGCATCCCGTAGGTGGAGTTCAGGAAATGGTGCGCGGGCGGAGTCAGCAACCGCAGGGGAAACTCCGGCGTCAGGCGGGCCTGCGGTTCTTGCTGAAGCGGCACCGGCGTGAACTTAACCCGGCCCGTGTCTGTGGGCGCACCCTCGGCGTAAGGCAGCCACTGCTCCGGCAGGTTCAGGCGCAGCGTGCCCTCGGCCTTCAGCCGCTCGGGAGTGATGCCCGCCAGGTGCGGATGGTCCGAGTCCAGCAGCTCGGCCAGCAGGTCGTCTACCGTCCAGTACAGCTCAGGCGCGGTCACACCCAGGCGGCGGCCCAGCTGCTGCATCACCCAGGTGTTGGGCCGCGCCTCGCCCAGCGGCGGCAGCTCGGCGCGGTTGTAGCCGATCCAGTGGTGCCCGTAGCTGGTAAATACGTCCTCATGCTCTACAAAGGTGGCGGCGGGCAGCACCCAGTCGGCCAAGCGCGCCGTTTCGGTCATGGCCTGCTCGAGCACCACCACCAGCAGGTCTTCCCGCATCAGGCCCGCACGTACCCGGTCCGAATCGGGGGCCACGGTGGCGGGGTTGCAGTTGTAGATGACGGTGGCCGCAAAGCTCTGCTCGGGCGGTTGCCCCGGCGCCAGAGCGTCCGCCAGGCAGTTCATGTTGATGGTGCGCACGCCTTCCCGGAGCAGGTGCGCCCCACCCAACCGCCGCCTGTTGAGGGGGAAAGCTCCGCCGCTGCTCAGCGCCGCGCCCCCGCCCAGGTGGCGCCAGTCGCCGGTCAGCGCGGGCAGGAGCGACACGGCCCGCAGGCCCGCCCCGCCGAACTCGTGCCGGGTCATGCCGTAGCCCACCCGGATGTAGGTGGGCCGCGTCGTCCCGATCAGGCGGGTCAGCTCCAGCACTTCCGCTTCACTCAGGCCGGTCACAGCGGCGGTGCGCTCCGGGGTCCAGGCCAGCGCCTCGGCCCGCAGCTCCTCTACCCCTTCGGTCATTCCGGCGATGTAGGCTTCGTCGGTCCAGCCATTCACGAACAGCCCATGCATGACGCCCAGCGCCAGCGCCGCGTCGGTGCCGGGTTTGGGCTGGTAGTGCGTATCGGCAAAAGCGGCGGTGCGGTTGCGGTAAGGGTCCACACACACGATGCGCGCCCCATTTTTGCGGGCCGCCGTGAGCTGCGGGGTCAGGTGGCTGTGGGTGCTGAGGCTATTGATGCCCCACAGCACGATCAGGCGGGCCTCCGGTACGTCCAGCGGGTCCGGCACCATGCGCGAGCCGTAGCCCAGCGCCCAGGCCGCGCTGCCTGCCGAGGCGCAGATGGTTTCCTCAATTTCAGCCGCGCCCAGCGCCCGCCACAGCGTATGCACGTGGCTGCCTTCCATCAGCCCCATCGTGCCGGCGTAGTGGTAGGGCAAGATGGCCCCCGCGCCCCGCTCCGCAATGACGGCGCGCAGCTGCCCCGCAATCTCGTCCAGCGCTTCATCCCAGCTCACAGCCTGCCACTGCGGCTCCGGGTCACTTTTGGGGTTCAGGCGCTTCAGCGGTGTCAGCGGGCGCTGCGGGTGGTTCTGGCGGGCGGGGTAATGCACCGTCTTGGCGCAGGCAAAGCCCCGCG
>JAUNHF010000038.1 GCA_030524065.1 Deinococcus sp. | reverse complement strand
GCCTGGGCAACATCATGAACGGCACCGACACCGTGGGCCGCGTCACCGGCTGGCCGATTGGCTTTCGCTGGCCCGACTCGGCCCGCGCCTTTCACGACGGCATGTGCATTCCCAACCCTGACCCTACGATGGACCTTTCGGGGTACTGCCAGACCATAGCCGGCCAGCAGGTGATGACGGCCCCGGTTCACTTCACGCAGCTGTACGGCGTCTTGATTGGCGTAGCGCTGCTGGTCGCTTCCTTCTTCTGGCTGCGCAGCAAAAAGCCTGGCTGGGCCTTTTGGCAATTCTGGCTGTGGTACTCGCTGCTGCGGGCCGGGGTGGAGGAAACCTTCCGTCTCAACCCGCTGATGTTTGACTCTTACCTCAGCCAGGGGCTGAATGAGCCCGGCATTGGTCTGTGGACCATGACCCAGGTGTTTAGCGTGCCGATTGTGCTGGTCAGCCTGTACATGCTGTGGCGCCTCGCCGCGCAGCCTGAGCCGGTGCAGCCTGGGCCGCAGCCGGTGCCGGTGGCCGGCGCTCAGGTGATGACTCACCCCGAGACCCGCGCCCGGAGCGGCAAAGAGTAGCGCCCGTAGCACACTTGGTTCCTGTCCCCGCCTGCCCTGACGAAGAGGTCACCGGCAGGCGGTTACAATTGGGGACATTCCCCCCACGGCCCAGCTTCAGCGCGGGCACAGGAGGCGTCTTCCGGGACGTTTCGCTCTGCCAGAAGCGGCGCTGCACGGTAAAGTCCTGAACATTCTCTGCACTTTTCGCGGCCACCCTCAGACCAGCTCAAGGAGAACTTTTATGACCACATCAGACCCCGCCTCATCCCAACCCCGCCCCCTTGACGTCATCGTGCTGGCGGCGGGCGCCGGCACCCGCATGAAATCCGACCTGCCCAAAGTGCTGCACCCGGTGGCGGGCCGCCCGATGGTGGGCTGGGCGGTCAAGGCCGCCCGTGACCTGGGCGCCCGCAGCACTGTCGTGGTGACCGGGCACGGCGCCGAGCGGGTAGAAGCAGCGCTGGGCGGCGAGGGCGTCACCTTCGCCCGCCAGGATCAGCAGCTGGGCACCGGACACGCGTTCCTGTGCGGCGCTGAGGGCCTGAGCGGCGACGGCGACGTGCTGGTGCTGTACGGCGACACCCCGCTGCTCTCCGAAGCCACGCTGCGCGAGCTGCTGGCGGACCACCGCGCCGCAGGCAGCGCCATGACCGTACTGACCGGCGAACTGCCCGACGCCACCGGCTACGGGCGCATCATCCGGGGCGCGGGCGGCGAAGTGGAGCGCATTGTGGAAGAAAAGGCCGCGAACGCCGAGGAAAAGGCCGTGCGCGAATTCAACTCCGGCGTGTATGTGATGGACCGCCGCGCCCCCGAACTGGCCCGCCGCATCGGCAACGACAACGCCGCGCAGGAGTACTACCTGACCGACCTGCTGGAGCTGTACCGCGCCGAGGGCGGGGCCGTGCGGGCCTTTAAGCTGGGCGACCCTGACGAGGTGATGGGCGCCAACGACCGCCGCCAGCTGGCCGACGCCGAAGCGGTGATGCGCCGACGCATTACCCAGAACCTGATGAAAGAGGGCGTGACCATTCAGGCCCCCGACACCGTGCGGATTGAGGACACGGTGCAGATTGGCCGCGACGTGCTGCTGGAACCCGGCGTGATCCTGACCGGCCAGACGGTGATTGAGTCCGGCGCAGTGATTGGGGCCTACTCGGTGGTTGGAGACAGCCACATCGGGGCCGGGGCCATCATCAAGCCGCACAGCGTGCTGGAGGGTGCCGAGGTCGGTGCCGGGGCGGACGTGGGGCCGTTTGCCCGGCTGCGCCCCGGCACGGTGCTGGGCGAAGGGGTCCATATCGGCAACTTCGTGGAAACCAAGAACGCCCGGCTGGACGCTGGGGTCAAAGCCGGACACCTGGCCTACCTGGGCGACGTGACCATCGGTACCGAGACCAACGTGGGCGCGGGCACCATCATCGCCAACTTTGACGGGGTGAACAAGCACCAGACGCAGGTGGGCGCCGGGGTGTTTATTGGGTCCAACTCCACCCTGATTGCGCCCCGCACCGTGGGCGACGCCGCCTTTATCGCGGCGGGCAGCGCGGTGCATGATGACGTGCCCGAAGGCGCAATGGCCGTGGCCCGCGGCAAGCAGCGCAACGTGGAAGGCTGGTCGAAGCGCTACTGGGGCGGCCTGCGTGAAAAGGTGGACGTGAAGTTGCCCTGGCTGTCGGGCTGGCTGAAAAAAGATTGACTCCGCCGAGCGGAGCGAGTGTCAACGATGGGTGGCGGGCCGCCCCGCCGCCCCGAGAAAGATTGACTCTGCTGAGCGGAGCGAGTGGCGGCGCTGTCCTCACTGGTTCCGCTTGTTTCATTCAGCAGTCGTGCAAGGGGCAGAGCCTCTATCGCCACAGCCTCAGCCCCTGAACATCACCAGCGCCACGATCACCACAATCACCGCGTAAATCACTTTCACGAAGCCGCTGCCCTTCAGCATCGCCATCTTGGCCCCGGTGCGGGCGCCCAGGGCGTTGGCAAGGCCCATGCTCAGGCCCAGCCACCACACGATGTTGCCGGCGGCCAGAAACAGCCCCAGTGCGCCCAGGTTGGTGGCGAAGTTGACCGCGCGGGCGTTGCCGCTGGAGCTGACCAGATTCATGCCGGTCAGGGCAAACAGCAGCATCAAAAAGGTGCCGGTGCCCGGTCCCAGAAAGCCGTCGTAGACACCGATCATCAGCACGCCTGGCACGGTGAGGGCCAGGGTGCGTGCGGTCAGGCCCGGATAGGTGGATTCAAGCCCAAAGCGCTTGTTGGCGATGACCAGGGCGCCCACCACCAGAATGACCCCGCCCACCAGCGCCCGGAACGAATCCGGGTCCACAAAGCGCACCAGATAGGCTCCTAGCGCACTGCCGATCAGGGCCAGCGGCACGGTGCGCACCAGCAGTTCGCGGTCCAGATGTCCGCCGCGCCAGTACTGATAGGTGGACGTGGCCGACCCGAAGATGGCCAGCAATTTGTTGGTCGCCACTGCCTGCACCGGGCTGAGGCCCATAAAAAACAGCGCCGGCAGCGAAATGGTGCCACCGCCGCCCGCTACTGCGTCAATAAAACCTGCCAAAAAGGCCAGGGGCAGGCCGTACAGCAGCACTTCGGGGCTGACGCCGCCCATTTCTAGACCAAACATCCTGCCAGTGTAGCGGTGCCGCTTGCCCTGGCCTTCTATGGGCTGGGCCCCGCACACTCTGGCCGCACGCCACCTTTGCGGCCCGGTCCCTTTGTTATGCTCGCGTGTATGACCCAAGCGACCCAAGCAGGTGAACAGGTGCTGGTACCCCTGACCACCCCCGAAGAAGTGCAGACGTTCCTGGCCCAGTACCCGCTGGCCGCCGTGTTCAAGGCCGGCACCTGCCACAAGACCATGCAGGGCTTTGGCGTGCTGGAAACTTTTTTGCAGCGTCACGAGCTGCCGGTGGGCTTTATCCGCGTGGTGGACTGGCGCCCGGCTTCTAACTTCGTGGCCGAAAGCACTGGCATTCAGCACCACAGCCCTCAGCTGATCATTTTCGAGCAGGGCCAGCCGCGTTTTGAGGTGAACAACTGGGACATCACCCCGCAGGCGCTGGAGCCGGTGTTCAGCGCCCTGGTGCCGGCCCGCGCCGGCGGTAACATAGAAACCGAGGGCAACATTCAGCCCTACCTGGACCTGATGGACGCCTACCTGGGCGGCCAGCTGAATGATTTCGAATTCCAGGACCGCTGGGTGCCGCTGTTCCGCGATGACGCCAGCCTGCGCTCGCAGCGCGAATTTGAGATGCTCTCGCGCCTGTTTGGTGACCCCGACGCCTATCACGGCGGCCTGCACCAGCTGGGTGCGCCTGCCTCGCGCGGCGATCTGCGCCCCCGCATAGAAGCGCTGCGCAGCGAGCTGCTGGCCCTGCGCGGCCAGGATGCCTAACCTCGGCTAGCGGAGAAAGAGTGTAGAGGACTGGAGGCTGGGCCGCATGGGCGACGCCGCCACCTCACCTATAGGCGCCGGGAGTTCCATGCCGGCGCTTTGCGCTGCACTGGAACTGGACTGGAGCTGGAGAGGCACTAGAGAAGCCCGGCACCTGGGAACGCGCCGCAGTCTTCATTTTCTCATGCTGCTGCCATTTGTAGGAAGATGCCCTTTATACTGCCGTCAGAGCCATGAGCGACCCCACTTCCCCAGCGGTTCAGACCGGCGGCCAGGCCCATGCAGCGCGGGGCATGCCTGTGCCGGTCTATGACCACCTCTCGACCGACTTCTACCCCTGGGAGGAGGTCATCGCTGACCTCAAGGCCCGCTCGCAGGCCGGCCAGAGCCTGCTGTTCTATGCCTGCGCGGATACGGCGGCGCAGGCCGGAGCCGCAGCCAGCGCCCTGTTCGTGTGGCAGGCGGGGCAGCTGCTGGGCGGATACAGTGGGCCGCGTGACTTGAACTTTGCCGCGCTGATGCGTGGCCTGCCGCGTGCCCGCGTCTCGCTGCTGCCCCTGAGTGATGAGGCAGCGTCCGCCATCTGGGCGCACCGCACGGCGCCGGGTCAGCCGCTTCAGGGCACGGCCGAGGAGGTCGCTGGGCAGCTGGCAGGGCAGACCGGCGTGCTGAGCAGCCCCAGCGCGGCGCGCCCCGCCGTGTCCTACTGGGAAGGCGGCGAGCCGCGCTGGGGCCGCTGGACGCCCGGCGCTCCGGCACAGGACTGGCAATTCGTGGCGCTGCGCCGGGTGCCCGATACCGCCGAGCTGGTGCATTTCTGGAGACAGGTGCTGGCCGTGACCCACCGCCGCGCCGCGCTGGATGAGGTCTGGCGGCAGGTGGCCCTGGCCCTGGCCGCCCAGCACCCAGTGCTGGACCCCTTTACCCGCGAACTGACGGTGCAGGCCGGCGAGTTGCAGCTGGATTCGGGCGCGCAGGCTGAGGAGTTGCAGCCTGCGCTGCTGGCCGTTTACCGCGCCCTACTTGACCGGCTGGACCTGCGCCTGAGCGACCTGCCGCTGGGCCCGCTGCGCCAGCATGAGCTTTGGAATGTCAGCGGCCTGGCGGCGCTGGAAGGAGAACGCCTATGACCCGGCCCCTGATCTGGCCCGAAAGCCTGAGTGACGATACCCCGCTGCCCTACCGCACCTGGAAAGTGCTGGACCTGATTGACGCTCAGCGTTCGGCCGCCGAAGTGGCCCGCCTGGCCGGCGTGGGCGAAGATGAGGTGATGCAGGCGCTGGCCGAAGCCGCTGCCCGCGCCCAGAGCCATCAGCGGCTGATGCGCCCGGTGGGTCCCGAGCTTCAGCAGGAAGTCACCCGGCTGCTGGGCACCCTGATCGGCCCCATCGCAGACGTGATCGTGGAAGAGGCGATGGAGGACCTGGGGGCGGGGCCGCACGCGGGCAGTCTGTTTCAGCGCATTTCGCAGGAGCTGGAACCCCAGCAGCGCAGCACGTTTGCCCACCTGGCCCGCGAACAGGGGTTGGCCTGAGTGGGGGGCCGCAGCGCCGGCTGGGCAGCGCCCTGGCGGCCGGGCTGTGCCTAAGTGGTCAGACTTCGGCCCTTAAGCTAGAGCCACTGTATCAACCGGGCCTGAGTCGGGGGGGCTTGGGTGTGTCACGCAATTTCAGGTTACGCCGGCCCAGCCGGACCAGGCGCCCGCCGGGTAAAGGAAGGAAAGCATGAAGTACACCGTAGTGATTCAGCACCCTGTTCAGGATGAGGTCCGCGCCGAGCTGGAGCGGCAGCTTTCACAGCGGCTGGGCCTGAGCGCTTCCGCCGCCGGCAAGCTGGCGGGCCGCCGCTCGGGCCGCCTGCTCAAGCCCACCACCCGCTCCAAAGCCGAGAAACTGCTGAGCATCTTCAGCGCGGTGGGGGCCACGGTCAGCTTGGAAGAAGTGCCCGAAGAGGGCGAACTGAGTGTCAGTGGCCTTGGGGGCACGGCTGGGCTGAGCGTGCCAGCGGCGGCGCCGGTGCCGGGCACGGGTGCGGCTACGGATGCGGGTCCTGTGAATGCCGATCCCTTTGGTGTGAGTGCAGGCAAGCCCCCCATCTCTGCGGACCCTTTTGGCACTGACCCGTTGAGCGCGGCTCCCTTCGCCGCCGACCCGTTCGGTGGAGCGCCGCTGGGCAGCGATTCTTTTGGCGGTGCATCCAGCGCAGAGACAGCAGGCCGCACGCAGGTCTTGAGTGCAGCGCCAGGCCGCGTCACCCTTCCCCCGGCCAGCGCAGATCAAGCGAGCGCAGACCAAGCAGACGCCGCAACCCGCACTTCCAAAACCACGGCCCCCAAAGCTGAGGCCGACGAGTGGGCCAGCTTTGCTCAGAGCCTGGGGGGCGCGGACGCTAGCCCGGATGGCCGCCGTGCCGACACCGGCCAAGATGTCTGGGCCGACTTTGCGGATACCCTGAAGGTAGATGTGCCGGTGCAGGCGCAGCCTGGCATGGACGCGGGGCCAGCCCCCCTGACCTCCAGTTTTATGGATGAGGATGCGGGGGCGCTGCCCCTGGTCAGTGGTCCACGGCGTCCCATGGAGCGCCGGCTGTTGCTCACCACGATGCTGCCGACAGCCACGCTGTCCCTGTTGACCTTGCTGACGCTGCTGGTCGCTGTGCCTGCCGGTGAGCGGCAGCAGGAATCCGCCCGGGCGCAGACCCTTGCTTCTAGCATCAGCACCCTTATGGCGAGTGCCGATGCGGCAACGATTCAGAACCGTTTGGGCACTTTGGCGCTGGACAGTGGTATCGGCTTTGTAGAGGTCGAGTTGCCCAACAAAACCACTTACTTTGCCAGCAATCTTCCAGAGGATGACCGTAAGACTCTCCAGGATGCGTTCACGCAGTGGCGTGCCCGTTCAGAAGGGGGCAACACTCTGCAAGTTGGAAGAACGTACGCTGTGGGCCAAAGTAAAGCCGGGGACACAACCGCGCCGCGCGTCACGGTAGGGGTTCCCTACCAAGTGGACTTGGCGCGAGTGGTCATTCCCTGGTTGCTGACCACATTGCTGCTTTTGGGGCTGACCGCCCTGTGGGCCCGCCGCGCCGCCCAGGCCCTGCTGATTCCTATCCAGCGGCTGGTGCGCTCGGCCGACGCCATCAGCTCCGGTGACCTCAGCCAGCCGGTGCGCGCTGAGGGCAACGACGAGCTGGGCGACCTGGCCCAGGCCCTAGAGCGGATGCGCCTCAGCCTCAGCGCGGCGATGGACCGTCTGCGCCGCCGCAAGCGCTAAATTCCGCCTCTGCGGCCACGCTCGGCCAGCGCTGCCCATCAGATCGGGGCGGCGCTTTTGCTGGCCGGGGTTGCGGGTGGCAGTGCTCCGGGGCGTGGGGCTGGGCGTCTGTCTGCCCAGCCGGGCTACTCGTACAGCGAGGTCTGCCCGAAGCCGCGTGTGCGGCGGATTTCTTCCACGCCGCGCACGGTGTGCAGTTCGTCCAGCAGCCCCTGCATTTGCGGGTTGCTGCTGAACCCCAGGCGCAGGCAGATGTGGGCGGTGTTGCCGGCGTCCACAAAAGCTTCAAAGCGCAGGGGGCTTTGCTGGTTGCGGGCCAGCACGCTGAGAATGTCGGCCAGCAGCCCGTCGCGGTCCGGGGCCATCACGTCTACGTTGACCTCAAAGCGCTCGGCTGACTGCGAGTTCCACGAAGCGGAGACGCAGCGCTCCGGCTCGTCGGCCAGCAGGCGAATCATGTTGGGGCAGTCAATGCGGTGAATGCTGACCCCGCGCCCCCGCGTCAGGTAGCCCATGATCTGGTCGCCCCGCATCGGCCGGCAGCACTGGCTCAGCTTGGTGGCCGTGCTCATGCCGTCCACGTACACGGTGGGCGCCCCAGTTTCCTGCCGGGCACCAGAAGGGGGCCGGGGCTGCGCGGGCGTCTCCTGCCCCGGGGCCTTTTTGACGGCCAGCGCCGGGTCCAGTGTGCGGGCGGCCTGGGCTGCGGTCACCTTGCCGGCGTGCAGTGCCAAGAACAGCTCATCGGGGTTGCGGCTTCCGGCCAGCTTCTGCGCGGCTTCTTCCAGCTTTTTCACGCTCATCAGCTTGCGGACCGGCAGCTGGCGCTTACGCAAGTAGCGTTCCAGCAGCTGCTGGCCGTGTGACAGCGCCCCCAGCCGCTCGTCCTGGCGAAAAAAGTAACGAATCTTGGTGCGGGCCGAGCGGGTGCCGGCAAAGTTCAGCCAGTCCTTGCTGGGTTTGCCGTTCTTGCTGGTCAGGATTTCCACCATGTCGCCGTTTTGCAGCTTCTGGCTGAGCGGCACGATTTTGCCGTTGACCCGCGCCCCCACCATTGTTTCCCCGATGCGGGTGTGGATGTGGTAGGCGAAATCCACCGGCGTGCTGCCCGCCGTCAGGCTGATCGCCAGGCCCTTGGGGGTAAACACCCGCACCCGCTGCGACAGAAAGTCGTTTTTGACGGTGTCCATGTACTCGGTGGCGTCGCCCACCTCGTTTTGCAGCTCGCGCAGCTGGTCAATCCATTGGTCGCGCTCGCGCTGGCCCAGCTGCCCGCCCTGCTTGTACATCCAGTGGGCGGCCACGCCGTATTCGGCCACCTCATGCATCCGCGCCGAGCGAATCTGAATCTCAATCGGCTGCCCGCTCTTGCCGATGACGGTGGTGTGCAGCGACTGATAGCCGTTGGGCTTGGGCACCGCGATGTAGTCCTTGAAGCGGCCCGGCAGCGGCGTCCACAGCGAGTGCACGATAGAGATGGTGTGGTAGCAAATCCGCTTTTCGCGGGTCTCCTCGGCGCGGGCCAGCCGCTCGGGGTCAGTGCCTTCGCGGGCTTCCATAGGCCGGGGCGTCAGGATCACCCGCAGCGCCATCAGGTCAAAAATCTGTTCCAGGGCCTTGCCCTCGCGCCGCATTTTGTTAAAGATGCTCCAGAGGTGTTTCGAGCGGCCCGAAATGTCTATCTCTACCACCCAGTCGGGCAGTTCCAGGTCATCTTCCAGCGCCGCGCGCAGGCTTTCTTCGGCAATGCTGACGATGCCGTCGCGTTCGTCCAGCTGCATCCGCAGCCGTGAACGCAGCTCGCTGTATTCCTCGGGATAGAGGTAACGGAAGCTGAGGTCTTCCAGCTCCCACTTGACCTGCCCGATGCCCAGCCGGTGCGCCAGCGGGGCAAAAACTTCCATCGTCTCGCGCGAGATCCGCTTTTGCTTTTCTGCGGGCATGGCGTCCATGGTGCGCATGTTGTGCAGCCGGTCGGCCAGCTTGACCACGATGATTCGCAGGTCGTCGGTCATGGCGATCAGCATCTGGCGCAGGTTCTCGGCCTGTATATCGCGGCCGTCGTCCCGCACCTCGGCGGTCTGCGACCCCGCTTTGCTCAGCTTGCTGACTTTGGTTTCGCCCTCCACGATGCGGCTGACCTCGGGGCCGAACTGCTCGCTGATGATCTCGAAAGTCACGCCGTCCACGTCTTCGACCGTGTCGTGCAGCAGTCCGGCGGCGATGCTGGTGCTGTCCATGCCCAGCTCGGCCAGAATGCTGGCGACCGCCACCGGATGGGTGATGTATTCCTCGCCACTCTTGCGGGTCACGCCGGCGTGGGCTTCACGGGCGAATTCGTAGGCGCGTTCAACCAAGCCGCGCTCGGCCCTGGGCCGCTCCGCGATCAAGGCACGCAGTTGTTCCATGCCATGCACGGGAGTCACAATAGCGCGGCGCCTGCGCCTGAACCGTGCCGCCTGGCCCGCTGCCCCCGCCACACGGTAAGCTGACGCCCATGCCCACGCCCGCTGTCACCCCCGACTGGTCGCTGGAACGCCAGCACTGGGTGCGCGGCCACTTCCGGGTGGCGGGCGTGGACGAAGCGGGCCGGGGTGCCTGGGCCGGGCCGGTGACGGTGGCCGCCGTGATTCTGCCCAACACGGGCGCAGAGCTGCCGTTTGCCGACAGCAAAGCCCTGACCGCGCGGCAGCGAGAACCCCTGGCCGAAGAGGTGCGCCGCGTGGCCCTGGCCTGGGCGGTGGAGCACGCCTGGCCGGACGAAATAGAGCAGCTGAACATTCTGGGCGCCACCCACGCAGCGGCGGCCCGCGCCCTGGCCGCGCTGGACCCCGAGCCGCGGGCCCTGGTCACCGATTACCTGCGGCTGCGGACCCCGCTGCCCCTGCTGGCACCCCCCAGGGCCGACGCCCTCAGCTACAGCGTGGCGGCGGCCAGCATCCTCGCCAAGACCGAGCGCGACGCCCTGATGACCCGGTTGGACGCTGAGTACCCCGGTTACGGCTTTGCGGCCCACAAGGGGTACGGCGCTCCTGCACACCGCGCCGCACTGGCCGAACTGGGCGTGAGCGCCGCGCACCGCCGCAGTTTCAGGCCCGTGGCGCTGGCGGTGCAGCGCCGGCTGCTGGAGTAACGCGGGTGATGTGAGAACGTGACTGGAGCGGTATGAAGCAGGGGACCGTCTGGCGGTGCCTGCCCCCTACCACCCGGCCCACCCGGCCCGTGTCAACATGCTCCGTATGACCAGAGGAACGCATCAGGAGAACCACAATACCGAGCGAATCGGCTGGCTGCGGGCCGCCGTGCTGGGGGCCAATGACGGCGTGGTTTCCGTGTCCAGCATCGTGGTGGGCGTCGCCGCCGCGGCTGGCACGACTCCTGGGACCATCCTGCTGGCGGGTGTGGCCGCGTTGGTGGCGGGTGCAACGTCTATGGCGGCGGGGGAATACGTCTCGGTGCAGTC
>JAUNHF010000037.1 GCA_030524065.1 Deinococcus sp. | reverse complement strand
CTGGACGGCCAGGGCATCCCGGCGGACTTCTTCAGCGACATCAACGTCCGCAAAGGCTTTATCGCCGCCTTTGACCCGCAGGCCTTTATTGATCAGGTTCAAAACGGCAAGGGCGCGCCGCGCAACTTTATGCTGCCCGACACATTCCTGGGCTATGATCCCAGCCTGCCGGCCGCGCAGTTCGACATGAAGGCCGCCGAGGAATACTTCAAGCAGGCCTGGGGCGGCCAGGTTTGGGAGAACGGCTTTACCATCAACGCGTCTTCGCGTCAGGGCAACTTGGCCCACCAGACCATGATGGAAATGCTCAAGCAGAACATTGAATCGCTGAACCCCAAGTTCAAGATCAACCTGACCCAGAAGCAGTGGAGCGACATCCTGGCCGACGCCCGCGCCGGTAAAGAAGCCCTGACGGTGGCAACCTGGGCACCCGACTACGCCGATCCCGACAATTTTGTGCACACCTTTTACCACACCGATGGCTACTACAACGTCCGCACCGGCATCAGCGATCCCGAGCTGGACAAGATGATCGAAGAAGCCCGCTCAATCACCGACGAGGCCAAGCGCAAGGACCTGTACCGGCAGATCGCCACGCGTGCGATGGACCAGGGCTACTTCCTGATGATGCCCACCAACCCGCAGATTCGTGCTGTACGCGACAACGTGCAGGGCATTGACGAAAGCACCTACAACCCGATGCGCTCGTTCAACATGGGCGTGCTGTGGAAGAACGTCAGCAAGAGCTGATCTGAGATGGGGCGGGCAGGCAGATGCCCGCCTACGCCGTGACCGTTGCCCGTGGCGGCGGCGACCATATGGAACAGGCGACCGAATACGCGCTGGAAATCGCCTGGCCGCCTAGGGCGTTTGCCCAGCATGTGCACAGACGCTGGCGCTGGAGCACGGGGCAACCAGCGGCCTTGTGGGAGCCTCAGCTTACTTGGCAGCCGAGTTCAGCCACGGCCTCAAGCCAAGTGGCTGATTGCTGATGGGGGCCGCTGCCGCCGCATACCGCGCCCCTGTCGCCAGGACGCGGCGACAATTCCGGTCAGCCTCCACTGCTGAGCAAAGCCGCCCCTACTCGCTCAGCACAGAGCCTCAGTCAGCCAGCCGCAGATCACCTGGAGGCACGGCGAAGACGCCGCCCCAGGGTCGGTAGCGGCTGACCATCTCCATTTGCCGCTTCTTGCCGCCAACGATCACCTCACGGTTGACCGTGACCAGGCCGCCGGGTGCAGGCATGTCCAGCCGTTTGATGTCATCTCCGGAGAGGGCTTTATCGGCCACGTAGGTGGGGTCCGGAGGCAGTGCCGCGCCCCGAATCTGCGGCTCGCTGATCCGCACTTCCCGGCCATCGTCCCGGCCAAACAGATGAATAAACAGCTGCTCGGTGTCCAGGTTCCACTCGGCCTGAAGCAGCAGCGGTGCGCCAGTGTCGTTGATCCAGCGCAGGTTTTTGCTGGGCGCGTAAACGGCGGCGTCCAGCCCCGGCTCGCCGTAGTAAGCCACCTGATACGAGTGGGCATGCCGCTCGGTGATGGGCAGCCCAGCCCCAAAAGCTGCCCGGAAGACCGTGGTGCTGACCTGGCACAGCCCGCCGCCGTCTTCCATGCTCAGCGTGTTGCCGGTGATGACGTAGCCGGGCTGAAAGCCGTTGGCGGCGCTGATCTGCCCAACCCTGGCATTGAAGTCGAAGGTTTCGCCGGGTTCAAGCCACTTGCCGCTGACCTTGTCGGCGCCCACCCGGATGTTGTGAACGCGGAACTCCGGGCTGCCAGTAAACGCTGTCTCGCCGGTATACAGGTGGCCCAAGCGCTGCTGCGCGGCCCAGGCTACCGTGCGCTCTGGGGCCACGCGTAGGACAGTGGGCGACGCTTCACGCCTTCCCGAAGCCAATGCCCGCTCGATACTGGCGCGGCTGGCTTCCCGGTCCACCTGCCAGCCATGCTGGGCCTGCGCGGTCCAGACCTCACCCTGCCGCGTCCAGCGAACATCCTGCGGTTGGCGGCGCTCCAGCTCACTGAACCACTGCTCGGCTTGCTCCCAGAAGGCAGCGTCTGGCTGCGCCGACGGCAGCGGTAACTCCTGACTGCGGCGCACGGGGCGCTGCTTGACCTCGGTACCGACAAGGACCGGTTCGCTGGTTTCCCAGTTGAGGCGGAAGGTGGTTTGGGCAGGCGGGCCAGCTGCCGCCGTTGGTGCAGACGCTGGTGGGGTTGAGGCGGCCGACTCCTGCCCGCCTTCTGGAGAGCCGCAGGACACCAGGGCCAGCAGCAGGGCGGGCAACAGCAAAGCATGAACAGGCAAGAGAAAGTTCCTTCCTGACGCCGTTCTGGGGCAGCGCCACCCAACATGCGGCCAGGCCACCGGAGGGGGACTCCTCGGGTGGCCTGACCGCAGCGTGTGTATGGTTCAGACCATCAGGGCATCAGGACAGTATCCACCACGTGCACGACACCGTTGCTGGCACGAACGTCTGCCTTCGTCACGGTGGCACCGTCAACCATGACCTTGCCACCTTTGGTCATGATGTTGACACTGGCGCCGTTGGCGGTGGTTGCCGAGTCCAGGGTGACGACTTGCTTGGAGGTAACGCTTCCAGGCACCACGTGGTACAGCAGCACGGACCGCAGCTGCTCACGGTCATTCAGTAGGGCATTCAGTTGAGCCTTCGGAACCTTTGCGAAAGCGGCGTTGGTCGGTACAAAAACGGTGTAGGGGCCGCCAGAGTTCAGTTCCTCGGTCAGGCCTGCCGCCTGCACTGCGGTGAGCAAGGTGCTGAAGTTGGGGTCGTTCGCCACGATACCGGCAATGGAGTTGCTGGCTGGCACAGAGCTGCCTCCACCTGCAACGGCGGCTCCGGTGAAGAGTAGGGTGGTCAATGTAAGAGCTTTTTTCATAAGTTGCCTCCTTCACTGACAGCCCAAAGCTTCACCACATCATTCTCGGCAGTGTTGGAATCCCTGCAATACTTGGTTTGATGTCGTCAAGTCAGTCTTAGGCCGTTCAGATGCCATCAAGACTAAAATTGACTGCTTAGTTAGATTGTGCACAAGTGAACTCTGGACATTACTAAGAAGTTAACAATTCTCAACGGATAATGTCTGCTCAGGCTTGCAGAAGATGGGACACTTCAATGCAGGCAGTGCAAAGAGGGCAGGGCCGCAGAATGGCCCGCTGTGAGTTGCGGTGGCTACGGCGCAGGCACCTGCTATCAGAGCCAGGTCCGGCGCTGGGACGGCCTGCTTGCTGTCTATTGCTGGCCTGCGTGGCCGGCGCTCCTGAATATAGAGTTCATCTGGAAAGTAGCAGATGAACCCTGCCCGTATGGCTTACTCGCCCTGCTCGCATGAAGCTGTGGAGGCAGGAATCACCTCCACGATTTTCCGGACAGCCTCCCGCTTTACCTCGGGGACAACACCAAAAGAAACTCAGGGCCAACCGCTTAAGCGGCGCCCTGAGTGCCCGTGTAGTGTCAGCTCAGCTGCGGTGGGTGTCGTTGGTCAGCACATCACTCGGCTGGGCAGTTTGGGGTGTGGCGGCGTCGGCGGGGACCATCTGCTGCTTTTCGGCGTAAGCCATCGGCATGGGGGGGGCCAGCTGGGGCTTTTGGCCGAACGGCTGGCCCACCATCAGCTTGAACTCGCCCAGGCCGTCCAGCGACGGGCCTTCGCTCCAGCGGCCCTGCGGGGCGGGCACGCCTTCTACCCCCGGCACAAAGTAGGTGTAGCTGACCTCACGCAGCTCCTCTTCGATGGGGAAGCTGTTGGGAATCGGCAGGGTACCCTGATGGCCGCCCAGTTCCTCGATCACGGCCAGCCACTGCTGCTGGTGCATGGTGTCGCGGGCGATCAGGAAGCGCAGCATATCTTTCATGCCGGTGTCGTCGGTCAGCTCAAACAGGCGGCAGGCCAGGGCGCGGCCGGTGGCCTCGGCGGTCACGTTGGCGTACATATCGGCGGCGAGGTTGCCGCTGGCGTACACGTGCGAGCCACTAAAAGGCACGCCGTTGGCGTCGGCAGCCAGCGCAGCCATGCCGGCCGAGAGGAACTGACGGGGGTCCATACCGCCCATCACGGCCTCAACCACCGGGTTGTTCTTGGCGGCCAAGTCCTTATCTGCGCCGGAAGCTCCTTCCAGATTCAGGGCTACGGCAGTGGCAAGCATTTCGATGTGGGCGAGTTCTTCGGTTCCGGTTGCCAGCAGCATGTCACGGTACTTGGCAGGACCACGGGCACCAAACGACTGGAACAGATATTGCAGGGCCACGCGGATTTCGCCTTCCACACCACCAATGGCCTGCTGAAGCATGCGGGCGAAACGGGGGTCGGGGGTATCTACGCGGACCTGGTACTGCAATTTGCCGTCGTAATAGAACATAAAAAGCTCCTCAGAGAGGGGGCGAAGCCGGGGGCGGGGCCGCAGCATGGGGCACCCCGCCGGAAGCTGATCTGGGCGGAGCACAGAAATTCGCTACAACCTGCCGGTTCAGCACTTTCTGCGCCACTTTCTCGGACCGCTTCCTTCACCCATTTTATGGGAGGCGGCCCTCCGACTGTGCAAGAAACCGCGCATTGCGCTGCTGCGTCAAGGTTTGATGGGAAAGTGATTCATATGCCTATAAGGAGGCAAAGACCCTCTGACACGGCTCAGGGTCTATAGGCAGGGCCGGGAACGACCGGGCCAGGGTTTAAGCAGACTAACTTTTCCTCAAGGCTGGTTGGGACTGGCCGGCGCAGGTGCGAGGGCCAGTTATGGAGTTTCGGCAGAAGCAGAACTACTGGGCAAGTCGCTGGCCACCGGAGTAGGGGCAGTCTCCGGAGCCGCTGCGGGCGGCACCGGCGAGCTGGTCGCCTTGGCGGGACCTTCGGCAGTGCCTTTGGATTCGGTGCCTTTGGATTGGTCCTGGGGTTGGGTCTCGGCGGGTGGCTGGGGCTGAGGGTTGGCCGGGACCGGTTCGCTTGGGACGGAGTCGGCCGGGGGAGTCGGCGCCGGTGGAGCGGGCCAGCTGACGCCATCCATACAGCCGTCGCGGCCAAACAGTGGACCGAACACAGCGGGAGAGAGCTTGAGAATGGCCGGGCCGGCGCGGTTGTTCTGGCAGAGGTTGCGCTCGCCGCTGCCGCCCGCCGCTTCTTTGAAGACCAGGCCGTAGCCACCGTTGTTCAGTAGGGCATTTTGTTCCAGTACCGGCGCCGCCTCGCCCGTGACCACAATGCCATGCTGGACCTGCGCCTGCACGGTATTGCGCCGCAGCTGCGCCTGACTCTGATCCTGCACCACGATGCCGCTTTGCTGTCCACGGCTGACGCGGTTGCCTTCCAGGGTGGGCGAAGCCTGCCCAGCCAGCGTGACGCCGTTGCCGCCGGCATCCTGGATCACGTTTTCGTTGGCCTGCCCTCCGGCCGTGCCGCTGTAGCTCAGGGCCTCGCCGCGCAGTTGCAGCAGCTGGTTGCCGCGCAGGGTGGGCGCCGCTGCCTCTTCAAGCCGGATGCCAGTGGCGGCCGCGCTGATGGTGTTGCCCTCGGCCGTGCCCGCCGCCTGAGCGCTGTATTGTAGCCCGCCCTCGGCTGCGCCGCTGATGGCGTTGCCCCGCAGCTGCGGCGTGGCCTGCCCGCCCACGGTGATACCGTACTGCCCCCCGGTAATCCGGTTGCCTTGCAAGGTGGGCGCCGCATTTGCGCCAATATCTATCCCGCGTTGCCCGCTGCCCTGGACCCGGTTGCCCGTCAGGGTGGGCGCGGCCCGGCCGGCCACGATCACGCCGTCTTCGGCGTTGCCCTCCAGCTGGTTGTCCCTGATTTCACCGCTGGCCTGGCCGCTGAACACCGCCCCGGCAAAGCGGTTGTTGCTCAGCTGCGAGTCGCTGAGGTCCAGCCGGCTGTCATCCACACTGATGCCGATAGCGTTGCGCGAAAAAAGACTGCCGCTCACCTGCGCCTGGGCGCCGGAGCGCAGCCACAGGCCGCTGCCCTGAGCCCGCTGCGCTCCGTCGGGCACGCCACCGGTCAGCCAGATGTTCTGCCCAGCAAAAGTGCCGCGCTCGACCAGTACCGGCTGGCCGGGGCCCTGGCCGGTCCAGGCCACGGTCAGGTCGCGCAGGGTCAGGCGCACGTCACGCGACCCCAGCACATAGTTGCCCTGGTTGCCCAGCAGGTAGGTCTGCTCGCGGCCTTGGCCGCTCAGCTCGGTGTCCCAGCGCACTTCCAGGGGGCCGCCCAGCAAGTAGACGCCGCGTGCCAGTGTGACCCGCCCGCCCTTGGCCGCCGCCTGGGTGAGGGCGTCCACCTCTGCGCGGCTCAGGACCGGCAGCACGTACTCGCTGCTGACCCAGCCAGCCAACTCGCCGTAGCGGACCTTGTACCACTCACCCTTTTGCGACAGCACCGGCAGCAGCGTGCGGCCGGGAATGGTCGCCAGCGGCGCTCCCGCAGTGTCGGCCCCTGGGCGCAGATTGAGGATGGCGGGCAATGTCATCACCTGGGCGGTGTCGCCGGGCTCCGGGGCAGTGGCGGTCTGATCCGTGCCTGCTTGCTGTGTCACCGTCTGCTGGGTGGCTGCCTGCGGCGAAGTGGTGGCAGAGAATCTGCTCTGGAGCGCCCCACTCAGCTGCGGCCACCCCAGATAAAGGATGCCGCCCAGCAGCAGCCCGGCGACCGGCAGCAGCCAGGGCCACAGCGGGCGCGGTGGCGGGGCCGCCCTCCCGCTGTGGAGGGGGGCCGGCTCAGCATCCGGGCCGGCCAGCTGCGGTGCGGCGGTGGCGGGCTGTTCTGCCGGGAGTGCCGTGGTCGCGGGCGCCGCCTGCGCTGAGATGGGCAGGCCGTGTCCGGCGGGGGCACCCAGGGCGTCCAGCAGCCGGGCCAGCGGGCTACCGGCGGCGGGCTGCTGCACGGCGCCGCGCAGCAGTTCACCGATGCGGTGCAGGTCGCCGCCCACTGAGCCGCCGCCCAGGGCTGCCCACAAGTCATGCAGGCCCACCCCGCCGCTGCGGTCCAGCCACACCTGAGCCGGGGTCAGGGCTGGCAAGTGCAGGCCCGCACCGTGCAGCCCGGCGGCCGCTCCCAGCAGGCCACGGGCCAGCAGTTCGCCGTCCTGGGCGGGCAGCGGCAGATGGGCCGCCAGATACTGCTGCAGGCTCTGGCCCCCGCGTGGCCGCTCGACCAGGTAGCTGGCCTGCGCGTCGCTCCAGGCGGCCAGCGCGTCGCTGAACATCCCCATTTCTTCGGCCTGCCCGCGCTCCTGCACGGCGGCCAGCCACTCGGCCTCGGTGCGGGCCGTAGGCGGTGGGGGCAGGATACGCCGCAGTTGCAGCGGCCCCTGTCCGGGCACCTGCGGAGCCGAGGGCTGACCGATCGGCTCCACCTCGTAGCGCTGCACGGTATGGCCCAGGATGCCTTCTTGGACGATCAGTGCAGCAATGCGGAACTCGCCAGCCCAGTGACCGGGAGCCAGTGGGGTCAGGTCAGGCGTCTGGGAGTCGGGGGGAGGGGAGCTGGTCATTGGCGTTGCCTGTCATGATACCGGACAGCGCCGGGCGGCAAGCAGCATTTGTCAGCTGGATGTCGGCCAGAGGAGACAGAGGCAGGGTCTGCGGCTTCTCCGCGCCCCCTTGCACCCTGGCCGCCGCCTGTCACATACTGCGCGTATGACAAAAGGCGGGAGTAGCGTAGCGGAGCCGGACAGGGGCGAGCAGGACGAGCGGCAGCTCAAACTGGCCCGCGCCGTCCGTGAAGCCGACCTGGACCGCGTGGTGGCGATGTTGCCGGGCGCGTTCCGGGCGCCGCAGCACACGGTGCGCTCCACCCTGAAGTGGATTTTTGAGGCAGCCGAGCGCGACGGCGTGAACCTGCTTAGCCCGCCGGAAGACTTTCAGGCCTGGCTGGGCGCTCCGCTGGGCGAAACCCGCAGCGGCCCCGACACGGCCAAGCCCAACACCGTCCGCACCCGCCTGACGCTGCTGGGGGCCATGTACCGCGCCCTGTACGAGGAAGGGCTGATCCGCCAGGACCCGCTGTATGGGTTCAAGCGGCCACCCGCGCAGCGCCGGCTGAACTACCTGCCGTCAAGAGCGGCCATTGAGCGCCTGATCGCGCAGACCGCCGACCCAGAACTCCGGGCCGCGCTGCACCTGATCACTCGCCAGGCTTTTCAGACAGGCGAGGTGCTGGACCTGAAGTGGTCGGACATTGACCCGCAGCGCGGCACCATCCTGCGCCGCCGCACCGAAACTCACCTGGCCCCTGAAGTCTTACAGGCCCTCCAGAACCTGGCCGACAAGCGGGGCGGCTGGCTCTTTTCCGAAGGGCCTGTGCTGACCATCCGCACCGACGCGGGTTTCCGTCAGGCGCTGTGGCGGGCTTGCCGGGACGCCAACACAGACTACGTGCCGCCCTCACACCTGCGCCAGGCCGCCCTGCGTGATTTCGGGCAGATTCTGAGTTATCAGGACGCCGGTTATGTCAGCCCCAAAGCCTACAACGAGGCGCTGGAACTGGCGCGGGGCGTGCTGGAAGGGCAAGCAACTAATGCCAGCGCTGGCTCTGAAAGTGGTGGCGACAGCGAAAAAGAGGGCTGAAACGGGGCCCCTGGAGAACTCCTGAGGGGCCCTGTCGGCATTTTCAGGCGGGCCGTCCTCTCAGCCCGCGCCCGGCCGGGTGGCGGCCTTCATCTCCTGCACGAAGTCGCGTAGGGCGCAGAGCATGGCCGCTTCATCATCCTGATGCTGCTCAATGATCCGCACCACCGCCGAGCCGCTGATGGCCCCGTCTGCGCCCGCGTCAAGGGCCGTGCGGACATGCTCCGGCTTGGAAATACCAAAGCCCAGCAGGGTGGGCGGCGCGCCTGCGTCCCGCAAGGTCCGAATCACGGCGTCTGCCGGGCGGGCGGTGCCGCCCTCGGTGCCGGTCACGCCGGCGCGGGCCAGCAGGTACACATAGCCGCGTGACTCCTGGGCCACGCCGCGCAGCCGCTCCTCGCTGGCGTCGGGCGGCGCAATAAAGATAGGCGCGACCCCATGCCGCTCTGCGGCGGCCTGAAACCGTCTCCCTTCGCGCAGGGGCACGTCGGCCACCAGGACCGAGTCAGCGCCTACAGCTGCCACGCCGCCGTAGAACTCGTCCAGCCCGAAGGACTCGGGCAGGCTGGCGTACACCAGCAGGCCCACCGGCACATCTGGGTAGTCGGCCCGCACCCGCCGGATGATATTCAGGCCCGCTGTCAGGCACGCGCCCGCTGCCAGCGCCCGGATGTTGGCCGCCTGAATGGTGGGGCCGTCGGCCACCGGGTCGGAAAAGGGCAGGCCCAGTTCCAGCGCGTCGGCCCCGGCGTCCAGCAGGGTGCGGAGGATGCGTTCACTCGTCTCTATGTCCGGGTCGCCCAGGGTCACGAACGGCACAAAAGCGCCTTCCCCCCGCTCCCGCAGCCCGGCAAACATCTCACCGTAGCGGCTCACGCCTTGCCTCCCGCCCTAGCAGGTGCAGCGGCAAGGCGGCTTGCCGCTGAGACTCGCTCCGCTCGCGGGAGCAGTGTCTGCACATGGTCAATGTCCTTGTCGCCCCGGCCCGACAGGTTGACCAGCAGGGCGGTGCCTTCTGGCGCGTCCTTGGCGACCTTGAGCGCGTAGGCGAGCGCGTGCGCCGATTCCAGCGCGGGAATGATGCCCTCGTGCCGGCTGAGCAGCCCGAACGCTTCCAGCGCCTCGGCGTCGGTGATGCCCACGTACTGCGCCCGGCCCGACGCCTGCAAGTAGGCGTGCTGCGGCCCCACACCGGGATAATCCAGCCCCGCCGACACCGAGTGAGATTCTTCCACCTGGCCCTCGGCGGTCCGCATCACATAGGTGCGTGACCCGTGCAAAATGCCCACTTTGCCGCCGTAAATGGGCGCACCATGACGGCCACTGTCCAGCCCTTCGCCCGCCGGTTCGACCCCGGTCAGGCGCACGCCCGGCTCGTCAATAAAGTCTGCGAACATGCCGATGGCGTTGGAGCCGCCGCCCACGCAGGCAATCACCTCGTCGGGCAGCCGCCCGATGCGCTCGATCATCTGCGCCTTGCTTTCTTCGGAAATCATGCGGTGGAACTCGCGCACGATGGTGGGAAAAGGGTGCGGCCCGGCGGCGGTGCCCAGCAGGTAGTGGGTGGTGTCATACGACGCGGTCCAGTCGCGCAGCGCCTCGTTCACGGCGTCCTTGAGGGTGCCGCTGCCCGCGTCCACCGGCACGACCCGCGCGCCCATCAGCTCCATGCGGAACACGTTGGGTTGCTGGCGGGCCACGTCTTTGGCGCCCATGTAGACCGTGCAGTCCAGGCCCATCAGGGCGCAGGCCAGGGCGGTCGCGGTGCCGTGCTGACCGGCGCCGGTTTCGGCAATCACCCGCTGTTTGCCCATGCGCTTGGCGAGCAGGGCCTGGCCCAGCACCTGATTGGTCTTGTGGGCGCCGCCGTGCAGCAGGTCTTCACGCTTAAGGAAAATGCGCGCCCGGCCTTCCAGCGGCAGGTGCCGGCACTCGGTCAGCGGAGTGGGGCGGCCCAGATAATCTTTGAGCAGGGCGCGGAATTCGGCCTGAAAGTCAGGGTCTTGCTGCGCGGCGATAAATTCGGCCTCCAGCTGGTCCAGTGCGGGCAGCAGAATTTCTGGCACGAACTGGCCGCCGAACTCGCCGAAGTAGGCCGGGAGGCGGGTCTGGCCGCCGGAGGTGGAG
>JAUNHF010000036.1 GCA_030524065.1 Deinococcus sp. | reverse complement strand
CACGACCCGCTGGGCCTGGAGGGCACCGCCGGCGTGCTGGAAGAGTGGCTGTTCAAGGGAGCCGGGGGCCGGGACGCCCGCGCCCTGGCCGATGCGTTCGATGCGCGGGGCCTGCGGCGCGGGGGCGGCGTGGGCGCCGAGGCCACCCGCCTGAGTCTCAGTGGCCTGGGCACCGACCTGGGCGCCGCCCTGCACCTGCTGGCCGACGTGGTGTGCCGCCCTGAGCTGCCGGCCAGCGAGGTGCCGGTGCTGGCCGACCTGGCCCGGCAGGACCTGGAAGGGTTGCAGGACACCCCTGAAGAGCGCCTCGCCCTGCACACCCGCGCCGCAGTGTTCGGGGGACCGCGCCCGGCCCAGAGGGGCAGCGCCATGCTGGCCGGCTACGGCCATCCGGTCAGCGGTACCCACGCTGGCCTGAGCGCCCTGAGCGCAGAGAGCCTGCAGACCGCCCACGCCCGCTGGGGCGCCCAGGGCAGCCTGCTGGCCGTGGTGGCCGACCTGAGCGCCGCCGAAATCCGGGAGCAGGTTGAGGAAGTGTTCGGAGACTGGGGGCCCGGCGCCGCGCCCGAGATGGTCGAGCCGCACTTTCACGCGGGGGTCCGCTCGCACCTCAGCCATCCGGCCAGCGAGCAGACCCACCTCAGCCTCAGCTGGCCGGCGGTAGGTGCCGACCATCCTGACTATCTGCCCAGCCAGCTGGCCCTGACTGCTTTTTCGGGGGGCAGCGCCAGCCGCCTGTTTCACGCCGTGCGTGAGGAGCGCGGCCTGGCTTACGCCGCGCAGGCTTCGGCCCTGTTGCTGGGGTCGCAGGGTTTTTGGCAACTGGGGGCCGCCAGCACGCCAGCACGCGCGCAGGACACGCTGGACGTGCTGCTGGCCGAAACGGAGCGCCTGCGCCTGGGCCTCACGCCACACGAATTTGAGCGGGCCAGGCGCGGGCTGCTGACCGGGCTGGCCTTTTCCGAAGAGGGTCTGCGGGCGCGGGCCGGCGCCATGCTGCGCGACCTGGTGCTGCTGGGCCGCCTGCGCGAACCCGGCGAGCTGCGCGCGCAGCTGCGGGCCCTGACGCTGGAAGAGGTGAACGCTCATCTGGCGGCCCTCCCCGACCCTCTGCCGGGCGCGGCGCTGGTCACGCTGGGCCGCGCCCAGCTGCACCTCAGCGCACAGGAGTTGAGCGCGTGAGTGGGGCAGCTGGAACTGGGGGCCGCCGGCTGCGGATGGGACGCTTGCCGGGCGGCCTTCGCCTGCTGACCGAAAGCGACCCGCAGGCAGCCACCGTCGCGGCTGGCTTTTTTATTGCCAGTGGGGCCCGCCACGACCTGCCAGGCGGGCAGGGGGCGGCGCACTTTTTGGAGCATCTGCTGTTCAAGGGTTCAGAAAGCCTCAGCGCCGCCGAGCTGAACGAAAGGCTCGACTGGCTGGGTGGCGCCCACAACGCCTTTACCTCGCAGGAGCAGACCGTCTACCACATTGCCGGACTGCCCGAAGACCTGCCGCAGCTGCTGGACACCCTGCGCGAGCTGCTGCGCCCCGCGCTGCGCGGGGCCGATATCGAGGCCGAGCGCGGCGTGATTCTGGAAGAAATTGCCATGTACGCTTCGCAGCCGGGCGTGCGGGTGGTGGAAGCCATGCAGGCCGAGTTCTGGGGCACGCACCCGCTGGGGCAAAGCATCCTGGGCACCCCGGCCAGTGTGGGCGCCCTGGACCGGACGGCCCTGCACACGCAGCTTCAGCGGGCCTACGCCCCGCAGGCAGTGCTGCTGGTGGTCACCGGCGCGCTGGACGAAACCGGGGTGTGGGCCTGGGCCGAGCGTGAGCTGGGAGAGCAGTGGCCCTGGCAGGGCGGCTCACCCGCTGCGCCCACTTCCATGCCGGGCACGCCCACGCCTACACCGGCCACCTCCACACTGGCCGCACCCACACCCAGCGGGCAGATTCGCCAGCTGGTTTGGCCGGGGCTGGAGCGTGCCCAGGGCGCCTTTGCCTGGCCGGGGCTGCCCGCCCGCCATCCCCTGCGGGCCGCCGCCACCGTGCTGGCCGAACTGACCGGCGGCGAGAACAGCCGGCTGTACTGGACGCTGCTGGACAGCGGCCTGGCCGACAGCGCCGACCTGGGCCACCTCGACTTTCAGGACTGCGGCAGCTTTGAGGGTGGCTTCTCGTGCGATCCCGACCGGGCCGGCGAAGTGACCCGGCTCTTTTTGGACACCGTGGCCGGGCTGCACCGCACTCCGCCCACTCCGGCCGAGGTGGGCAGCGCCGCCCGCCGCCTGGCAGCCGAAACAGGCCTGCGGGCCGACACGCCCGCCGAGCGACTGTTCACGCTGGGCCTAGAAAATATGCACCAGACCGGCGAGCGGCCCGTCACCCCCGAGGACCTGACGGCCGAATTCCGCAGCGTCACACCCGCGCAGGTGCAGGCGGTTCTCAGCCTCTGCTCACTCACGCAGCCCAGCGGCGCACTGCTTCTACCCGCACCCTAACGGTTTCTGACGCCCTCCCCGTCATCTCTTTGTCAGAGGGCTGTCAGGGTCTTGTCTTGAGCGTGAGATTGATGTAAGTTTATTGCGAATAAATAAACGAAGGAGTCCTGGTTCTATACAGCTGCTTTACACAGGCAGCTCCTTTCCGCAGAGCGGTTTACAGCCGGCTGTGGAGACCTTGGCCTATTCCCTGGCCTGCCTGGCCGTCCTCTGCTCACTTTTCCCGCAAGGAGTCATCATGAAACGAACCCTCTATGCACTCGCTGGACTCAGCCTGCTGCTGTCCTCCTGTGGTCAACCCGGCAGCCAGCCGAAGCCGGCCCCTGACCAGGCCGCCGATTCCACCCGCGCCGCTCCGGTGACCCTGCAGTACGGCCAGACCTCTGCCGGCGTGATTGCCGGACAGGCCCGCGACTTTGATTACTACATCTTTGACGCGGCCGCTGGCGACCAGCTGCGGATTGATGTCAAGGCGCCGGCTGGCAGCACTCTGGACCCGTATGTGCGGCTGTATCTGAACGACGGCTGGGTGCTGCTGGAAAAAGACGACGACGGACAGTACAACCCCAGCGACGGCTCGGTGGATTCGCAGATTCTGTTCAACGTGGACAAGGACGGCCGCTACGCGGTGGAAGTCAGCAGCTTCAAGCTGGTCAATGATCCCACTGCGGCCGACAACAACCCCAAGAACCTCTATACCGTCACGCTGAGCAAGCGTTGAACGCCCCAAGGAGCCGTGTCATGAACCGAATCAAAGCTGCCACCCTGCTGTCAGGGGCCCTGTTCCTGGGGGCCTGCGGACAGACCCAGACCACCCCCTCCCCTGCCCCGAGCACCCAACCCAGCGGAGGCCACACTGCCGCTGAGCTGGGCATCGCTGCCCGCACCAGCCCCACCGGCCGCTGGTTTGTCGAGCTGGAAGGCGAGCCGGGTGCCCTGAGTGCCCAGAGCCTGAGCGCTCAGCAGCGGAGCGTGCTGCTCCAGGCCCAGAGCGCCGGCATCGAATTCCAGGAAATCGCCAGCTTCCAGACCCTGTTTAACGGCTTTTCGGTTGAAGTTGCCGACGCCGAGGTGGGCCGCTTTACCCGCCTGCCCGGCGTCAGGGCCATCTACCCGGTAGACGTGATCGAGCAACCCCAGGTGCAGAGCGGCGGCAGCGCCCCGGAAATGTTCAGTGCCGTTGGCATGACCGGCGCCGACATCGCCCAGAACGAACTGGGCCTGACGGGCAAGGGCGTCAAGGTCGGCGTGATTGATTCGGGCATAGACAACGAGCACCCTGCCTTTGCCGGGCGTGTGGTGGCCCAGTACGACTTTGTGGGCGACGATTTCGATTCTTCCAGCGTGAACGGCAACCCGGTTCCCCAGCCCGATCCCATCGCAGACGACTGCGGCGGGCACGGCTCGCACGTGGCGGGCATCGTGGGCGGCAATGACCCGGCCACCGGCTTTAAGGGCGTGGCTCCCGAAGTCTCGTTCGGCTCCTACCGCGTGTTCGGCTGCGGCGGCTCCACCACCGCCGACATCATGCTTCAGGCGATGGAGCGCGCCGCACAGGACGGCATGGACGTGGTGAACATGAGCATCGGCTCCTCGTACCAGTGGGCCGAGTACCCCACCGCCAAAGCCGCCGACCGCCTGGTCAAACGCGGCGTGGTCGTGACCATCTCGGCGGGCAACAGCGGGGCCAACGGTCAGTTTGCCACCGGCGCTCCCTCGCTGGCCGAAAAAGCGATCTCGGTGGCCGCCGTGGACAACGCCGAAATCAGCCTCAAGAGCTTTAACCTGACGGTAGATGGCGCTACACGCAGCGTTGGCTACATGCTCGCGACCGGCAGCACCGACTCGCAGGTCGGTCAGGTGCTGCCGGTCGTGGTGGCTGACCCCCTAGATGCCTGCAGTCCCTTTGCCGCCGGCCGGTTCGCCGGCAAGGCGGTGCTGATTCAGCGTGGCACCTGCAACTTCACCGAAAAGGCCAAGAATGTGGCCGCCGCCGGAGCCAGCGCCATCTTGATGTTCAACAACGCTCCGGGTTACATCTCCCCCGGTCTGGGCGAACCTGCCCTCAAGTTTCCCTTTGCCTCGTTCCTGCAGTCCGAAGGCGAGGCCATCCGCGCCGATGTGCAGGCCGGCAAGACGGTGACCGTCAGCTTCAACGCGGGCGAGCAGCGCTTCAAGAACCCCACAGGCGGCTCTATCACCAGCTTCTCCTCGTACGGCATGGGCCCCGACCTGGACCTCAAGCCTGAGCTGGCGGCGCCCGGCGGCAACATCTACTCGGCGGTGCCACTGAACTCCAAAGAAGGCGGCGACGCCAACGGTTACGGCATCAAGAGCGGCACTTCCATGGCGGCGCCCCACGTGGCCGGAGCCGCCGCGCTGCTGCTTCAGGCCCACCCCGACTGGACCCCCGAGGACATCAAGGCCCGCATGATGAACACCGCCAGCACCCGCTGGTTCTTCAGCAACGGTCAGCCGCTGCCCGGCACGCCCATCTACACCCAGCTGCAGGGCGCCGGCATGCTGGATATTCCTGCCGCCCACGCCAGCACCGTCTTTGCCGCGCCCGCGAAGCTGTCGCTGGGCGAGAGCGACGGCACGCCCACCCGCAGCAAGGTCGTGGTGCTGACCAACCGGGGCGACAAACCCCAGACCTTTACCGTGCAGCATCTTCCGGCGCTGAGCGTGGCCGGCACCACCTACGCGCCCAAGCCCAGCGCGGGCCGCGCCACCATGACTGTCAACGGCCAGAGTGCCGAGCTGGACAGCGCCGGACAGGGCGGCGTGCAGGTGACGGTGCCCGCAGGCGGCCAGGTGGAACTGAATGTGACCATCACGGCCCCCACCGAACTGGACGCCAAGTCCGACTACGCCCAGTACGGCGGCTACCTGGTTGCCAAGGGCGCAGCCGAAACGGTGTCGGTCCCCTACGGCGGCTTCCAGGGCGACTACCAGAAACTCAAAGCGATGGGCCCGGTGTACTTTGTCCAGGGCAGCCAGACCACCAAACGCGATTTCCCGGCACTGTACGACCCCGCCCGTGACCAGGTGTATTTCGGGAACGAGGCCCCTAAGACCATGCCCGACTACACCTTCCTGACCTTTGACCGGGTGGTGGGTCAGCGCGGCCTGAAGGTGCTGGACGCCCCGACCCTGTGGGTTCACCTGGACCATCAGGCGCAGACGGTCATCATGGAGGCCGTGGACGCGAGCGGCACCGCGCACGCGGTCCAGACTTTCCCCTACGTGGGCCGTGACGGCACCAATACCTACCAGATCGGCTCTGACGCACGCCCCTGGAGCGACTACGTGTGGGACGGCACCTACGCCAGCGGCAGCGAGGCCCCAGCCGGGCAGTACCAGCTGCGCCTGCGCGTGCTCAAGGCCCTGGGGAACCCAGACAACGCCGCACACTGGGAAGAGTACACCTCGCCCAAATTCAAGATCGTACGCGGCGCCGCCTCTACCGACTGAGCTGACATAAACCCTGGGCCTGGCCCACCCGCAGCCGTCCTCCTTCTGTCCGCAGGGGCAGGGGGAGGACTTTTGGATGATGTCCGCCATTCAGCGGGCAGGTAGAATCGGGCAGTCATGCTGTGGAAAAACCCCGCCCTAATGCTGCGCCTGCTGGCCCTGCTGATCCTGAGCGAAGCGGCGCACTTCGGGTTTTTCGTCACCGCCCTGCCGCTGCGCGCCGATACCCTGGGCCTGAACGCCGCGCTGATCGGCACCCTGACCGGCGCCCATTACTTGGCCGATGCCCTCAGCAAGGGACCGATGGGCTACCTCGCCGGGCGCTGGGGGGCCGGCAAACTGCTGGTCCTGGCGTCGCTGGCAGGGCTACTGTCACTGGGCAGTGTCACCATGGGTGGGCTGCCCTACCTGGCCCTGCTTGCGCTGGCCGCGCTGTGGGGAGTGCTGTACGGCTCGCTGTGGCCGGTCGTGATGGGGTACTCGCAGCTGCTGGCAGAGCCGGCACGCACCTCGCGGGCCCTGGCACTCACCTCGCTGGCGGTGGCCCCCGGCCTGGCGCTGGGCGTGGGTGTGTTGGGGCCTCTGATGCAGCGTCAGCCACAGCAGGGAATAGAACTGCTGCTGGGCTTGCAGGCGCTGGCACTGCTGCTGGCACTCACGGTGCTGCGCCTCAAGACGGCGCCGCAGACCGGCAGCCGGGCCGCCTCGCTGGCCGAACTGCGCCAGCAGTGGGGCGGGGTGGCGCTGTTGCTGCCCGCCGCCCTGGCGCAGACGCTGGCGCCGGGCCTGCTGGTCACGCTGATTTTCCCGCTGCTGGCCCAGTTCGGTCTGGGAATGATGGACCTGGCCTGGCCCGCGCTGGGCCTGCTGGCGGGCCTGGGCCTTACCCTGTGGCTGGCAGGCCGGCTGGCCGACCGCACTTCGCCGCGCCGCGCCCTGCTGCCGGGCCTGTTGGTACTGGCCCTCAGCTACGGCCTGCTGGCGCTGCCGCATCCCGAAACCCGGTTGGCGTTGACCCTGCCACTGCTGGGCATAGGCTACGGCGCCTTCCTGACCGGTTGGAATGGTCTGGTGGGCCAAGTGCTGCCACGCGGCCAGCGGATGACCGGCTGGGGCGCCATCATGACCGTAGAAGCCCTGGGCTACGCCGCCGGCCCGGTGCTGGGCGGCCTGATGTGGACCCACTACGGCCACAGTGGAGTGTTCATGGTGGGGAGTGCGGTCTTCCTGCTGACCCTGCTGTATTACTTCTGGGCCGGTCAGGCGCAGCCGGCGCGCAGCCCGGCGCCCCACCCCGAGTCAGCCTGAGCCAGTCAGAGAGGGTTCGGTCACTCGGCTGCACTCTGCCCATAGGCCTGCGCGCGCACCTCGGCCCAGCTGTCAGGACCACCCAGACGGAACGGCGCGCGCTGCACATCGGTGGTGATCTCTGGGCCAGTTTCATTCAGGTACAGGTTGATCTCGCTGCGAATCCCGAAACCGCGCTCGCGTGGGTACACGCCCGGCTCAATGGTCACGGCCAGCCCTGGGGTCAGCTGCCGAGTGTCGTGGGTTTCGTAATCGTCGAGGTTGGCGCCCGCACCATGTAGTCCGGAGCCGGGCAGATCGGCCCCCAGATCGTGCCCCAGCCGGTGCAGGAAGTGCGGCGCCCAGCGTTCCCCCATCGCTTCACGGGCGCAGCGGTCGGGCTGCCAGCCCTGCACCTGCGGCCAGCTGCTTTGGAGCAGGGCCACAGCCGCGTCGCGGGCCGTACGCACGGCCTCCCAGGCCTCCAAGTACTCGGCGGTGGGTTCGCCGGCGTAGCCCACCCAAGTGACGTCGCTGTAGGGCCGCCCCGGCTCGGCGCACCACAGATCAATCAGCACGCACTGGCCGGGCCGCAAGGCAGCGTTTACCTCGCCTCCCGGCTGATAGTGCGGGTCGGCTGCGCCCGCGCCGAACGACACGTTCACCTCGTGCCCCCAGTGCATACCGGCCGCCTCAATCTGCCGGTGAATCACCGCCTGCGCGTCCAGCTCCGTGACGGGTTCTCCCTGCTGCAAGCGCTCATGCAGCAGCCCAAAAGCGGCGTCCTTGGCAGCCATCAGCACGGCTGCGGCGCGGTGGTGGGCGGCCAGGTCCTCGGCCGACCAGCGCAGGAACATCTGTAGCAGGTCGGCGCTGGAGCGCACCTCGGCACCGGCGGCCCGCACACGCTCTAGCGTGCCGGCGTCCACGCGGCTCACATAAGGCACTGCGCCCAGGGGGCTGTATTCCATGGCGACCACGCGCCCTCCCACCACCTCGGCCAGCAGGGCGTCCAGCTCGGCGTGGGCTCCAAAGGCGCGGTAGTCCACGTCCCAACCGGCCGTGATGCGCTGCCAGGTGCCGCCCTCAATGTGGTTGTGCAGAACGGTGGCCCGGCCTTCACGCGGCACCCACACAAAAAACCGCCGGGTCAAGTGGACACCTTCCGGCAGGGCCAACACCCGCTGAGCCTGCGGATTCAGGCCCTGAAAATCGTACAGCAGCCAGCCGTCCAGGCCCTGCCCAGCGGCCGAGTGCAGCGCTTCTTGAAGACCAGAGATAGGAGACCGCCGAGGAAGAACCATGTCCCTGAGTCTAAGCGGAGGCTGAGGCGTTAGGGACAGAAAGTGCAGCCTAGGCGCCCCGCCTGCGCCCGGCCCGCCACACCGCCCAGCCGATCACGGGTTGCAGCGGCAGCCGCGCCCAGCTGACCCACGGCGGCACCGGGCGGAACCGCTCGGCGTTCAGGGCCATGTAAATGTTGGCCGGGTACACTGCCACCACCAGGGCCAGCAGGCCCACGCGGGCCGCCGGGCGGGTGGCCGGATGCAGCAGCCCCAGCCCCCCAGCCACTTCCGCCGCTCCACTGATCAGCGTGGCCTGGCGGGGCGTCATGCCGACCAGCGGCAACTCGGCCAGCTGCGGCGGCACAATCTGGTCAAAGAACTGCGGATGGGTAAAGTGCCGGACTCCGATGGCCGTAAAGGCGGCGGCAACCAGCCAGGTGTTCAGGTCTGGCCGGGACTGTTCCTGGGTAGCGAGCATGCTTCAGTTTAGACCCAGCGGTTTGGCCCGCTCCTGGGACTGCGGGCGGCAGCGACCGCACACACCGGCCGATGATGCCCGCAAGCAACCGTTAGACTGGGCCTTATGGCAAATATGGATTTTGATGTGATCGTGATCGGTGCCGGTCCCGGCGGGTATCATGCGGCCATTCGCGCCGGTCAGCTGGGGCTGAAGACCGCCATCGTGGAGCGGGAGAAAGTCGGGGGCGTCTGCCTGAACGTAGGCTGCATTCCCACCAAGGCGATGCTGCACGCGGCCGAAGTCATGATGGAAAGCAAACACGCCAGCGAATTTGGCCTCAACTTTGCCAGCACCACCCTGGACATCGGCAAGCTGAACGGCTGGAAAGATGGCATCGTCAACCGGCTGACCGGGGGCGTCAGCAGCCTGCTCAAAGCCAACAAGGTCACGGTCCTCAGTGGTCAGGCCAGCTTCGTGGACGAGCACACTGTAGAAGTAGGCGGCCAGCGGCACACCGCCAGTCACTTCATCATCGCCACCGGCTCTGAGCCCGCCCGCCTGCCAGGCGTAGAAGTGGATCAGGAAGTCATCGTGGACTCGACCGGTGCCCTGGTGATGCCGGACCCGGTGCCCGCCCGGATGCTGTGTATCGGCGGCGGCGTGATCGGGTTCGAGTTCGCTCAGGTGTACAACAACCTGGGCAGCCAGGTAAAGATCATCGAATTCATGCCGGGTGTTATTCCAGGCGCCGACGCCGAGGCAGTCGCCGAGTTCACCAAGATCATGACAAAGCAGGGAGTGGCCGTTGAAACCCAGACCAAGGCCAACCGCGCCGAGCGCAAGGCCGACGGCGTCCACGTAGAAATTGAGGACGTGAAGACAGGCGAAAAACGCACCGAGATCTTTGACCGGGTGCTGGTCGCCATCGGCCGCCGCCCACGCACCGACGGCCTGAACGCTGACAAGGCCGGCGTGGCCGTGACCGAACGCGGCTTTATTCCTGCCGACAAGCAGCAGCGCACCAACGTGCCGCACATCTTTTCTATCGGTGACGTGGCCGGCAACCCCATGCTGGCCCACAAGGCGATGAAAGAAGGCCTGGTTGCCGCCGAAGTGATTGCCGGCAAACCTGCCGAGCAGGACGCTGTGGCGATCCCCGGCGTGGTTTACACCAACCCCGAGCTGGCCTGGGTGGGCCTGACCGAAGCCGAAGCGCTGGAAAAGGGCTACAAGATCAAAAAGGGTGTCTTCCCTATGGCCGCTTCAGGACGTGCCATGACGTTGCAGCAGACCGGCGGCTTTATCAAGATGGTGGTCGAAGAGGATACGGATCTGGTGCTGGGCGTGCACATTGTGGGTGCCCGCGCCTCGGACCTGTTGGGCGAAGCCGGTCTGGCCCTGGAAATGGCTGCCACCGCCAGCGACATCGCACTGACCATTCACGCTCACCCCACTCTGGGAGAAGGCGTGCTGGAAGCCGCTGAAGCCGTGCACAAGCAGGCCATTCATATCGTCAACCGCTGAGCAGCGCCAGCAAGCGCAGTCAGCCACCGTAAAGCAGAGGCAGACCGATTGGTCTGCCTCTGCTTTACGGTGAACCACTTGGCAATAAAAAAGCCGGCTTCCCGAGGGAAACCGGTTTATTGGATACAGAGGGAACTCTGACGTTGATGTGACGCTATAGAAAGGAGGTGATCCAGGCGCACCTTCCGGTACACCTACCTTGTTACG
>JAUNHF010000035.1 GCA_030524065.1 Deinococcus sp. | reverse complement strand
GCTGCTGATGGCAGCGGCGCTGATCTGGCCGCCCCTCGGCCCCTACGCGGTGGGCTGGATGGCGACCATTCCGGTGCTGGCGGCGCTGTGGGTGGCCGCCACAGCCTGGCGGGCGGACCGGCGGCTCAGCGTGGCGGCCCTCCTGGCAGTGCTGGGTCTGGGGGCCGTGTTCTTTGGGCGCAGCCTGCTGCCTTAAGCCCAGCGCCGCGCCAGCCGTTACACTGCGGTATGCACCAACCCCCCTTCCGGCTGGACGGCAAGCGCGCCCTGATCACAGGCGGCTCCAAGGGCATCGGCTTTGCGGCCGCGGCGCTGATGCGGGAACTGGGTGCCCAGGTCACCCTGGCGGCCCGCACCGAAGCCGAAGTGCAGGCCGCCGCGCAGAGCATCGGCGCTGGCTGGGCGGTGGCCGATGTGAGTACGCTGCAGGGCGTGCAGGCGGCCCTGGACGCAGCCGGGCAGGTGGATATTCTGGTCGCCAATGCCGGCGGGCCGCCGCCTGCGCTGCCCAGCGAAGTGAGCGAAGCTGCCTGGGAACAGGGCTACCGGACCAATTTTCTCAGTGCCGTGCGGCTGGCAGACGGCGTACTGCCCGGAATGCGGGAGCGCGGCTGGGGCCGGATCATTGCGGTGACGTCCATGACAGTGGGGCACCCGGCGCTCAACCTGCCGGTGAGCAACGCCATGCGGGCCGCCGTGACCAACCACCTGCGGACCCTGAGCCTGGAAGTGGGCGCCGACGGCGTGACCTGCAACACGGTGGCACCCGGCTACACGGCCACCCAGCGCCTGAGAAACCTGCACGCCGATCCCCAGCAGGCCGCGCAACTGGCGGCCAGCATTCCCCTGCGCCGCTTCGGTGAGCCGCGCGAAGTAGGTGCCGCCATCGCCTTCCTGGCTTCCGAGGAAGCAGACTACATTACCGGTCAGGAGCTGCTGGTGGACGGCGGTTACTCAATTTGACGGCTGACCCGCGAGGGACGGCGCAGCCCGCAGGCCGGCACGCCCCGCTGGCTGGCGTGGCCGGGTGGGGTTTTGGTGCGCGGCTGGCGCTGCTGCTCGCCGGGCTGCTGCTGTACGGACTGAGCCTGCGCCTGATGATCAACGCCGGGGTGGGCGTGGCGCCCTGGGATGTGCTGCACACTGGGCTGGCCGGGCGCTTCCCGGTCACCGTGGGGCAGGCCGGCATCCTGATGGGCGTGCTGGTCGTGTCCTTTAGCTGGCTGCTGCTGCGCCAGCCGATTGGCCTGGGCACCGTCCTGAATACTTTGCTGGTGGGGCTGTTTCTGGACCTGTTCGACTTTTTGCCGCAGCCAACCGGGCTGGGCCTGCGCTGGGCCGAACTGCTCAGCGGCACCATGCTGCTGGGGCTGGCAACCGGCACCTATGTGGCTGCCGGCATGGGCGCTGGCCCCCGCGACGGGCTGGTCATGGGACTGTCGCAGCTGAGCGGACTGCCTGTCGCCACAGTGCGCATCAGCATTGAGCTGACAGTGCTGGGGCTGGGCTGGCTGCTGGGCGGGCAAGTGGGCCTGGGCACCGCCGCCTTCGCCCTATTGAGCGGCCCGGCAATGGGCTGGGGCATGGGGCTGTACGGGCTGGGCCGAACCCACAACCCCGGCAGCACCCCCGGGCCTGGGGCGCCCGGCCCCACCGGCTGACCCCGCAGCTAGCGGCCCAAACCGGCTGGCCCTGCTGCCAGCAGGCCCTGATCCGGGGTTCCATCTGGTGGGAGGGCCGGCAGCGGGTCCGGCGCCAGCTCGCGGCGCAGTGAGCTAAGGGCCTGCACTGGGGTGTACATATTACGCATACCCAGCAGATCGCCCGAGGAACTGTAGATCCGCAGCAACTGACTGCCGCGTGGCACGGCGTAAATCTGCCCACGCGGCCCGGTCGCCAGCAGCCATAGGGCGTCCGGGGACTCGCCCGCCTCACGGCTGAGGGCAACTGGCGCGCTGGGGGCACCGTCAGCGTCTACCCGGCGGACCTTGCCAGCGGTGGCATCGACCAGATAAACCGCGCCGCTCTCGTCCACCACCAGCCCGGTCAGGGGCCGCAGGTCGTCTGAGCCGCGTTCCAGCCGGAAGGCCAGCCGCGAGACGTACTTGCCCTGCGCGGTAAAGCGCTGCACCCGGTGATTGCCGCTGTCCAGCACATACAGGTGCCCGCCGCCGGCACACAGGGTCTGCGCCTGGCGAAATTCTCCCTCGGCGCTGCCCAGCCCCCCAAAGCGGAAGCGAAAGCGGCCATCGGTGCCGTACACCTTGACCTGCTGAGTTTCGGCGTCCAGCACGTAATACTGGTCCCCAAGTGTTGCCAGCCCCACCGGGCGCAGCAGCTCGGCTTCGCCCAGACCGTAGCGTCCGAACTGCCGCACCTGCCGGCCCCGCGAGTCCAGCACCCAGATCAGGCCGCCGGGCAGTCGCCGGTGCTGTCCAAATGCCACCAGCAGCTGCCCGGCGCCGCCCCGGCCCAGCGCACTGGGCACCCCAGGCAGCGCGAGGTCCTGAGTCTGCCCGGCCACGGCGCCGCTGCTGCCCCAGCTCTGGCGTAGCTTGCCGCCCGTATCAAGCAGCCGCAGCGTACTCTGCGGATCGTCCACCGCCAACACCAGCACGTCGGCGTCCTCAAAGGCGTCATCCACCAGAATGTCATCGTCCAGCGCGGTAATCACGTCGTCCAGATTGGGCCGCCGGTCGGGGTCCTTTTCGATCATGGACAAAATCAGATCGTTCAGGCGGCTGGGAATGGCCCGCCGCACCTGATTGGGCGGCTTGGGGTCCTCAAACACCTGCTGGTGGACCACCGACTCGTAGCTGCCCTCAAAGGCAGCGCGGCCCGTCACCATCTCATAACCCAGCAGCCCCAGCGAGTACAGGTCGCTGCGGGCGTCGGTGCGGATTCCCTTGGCCTGCTCCGGGGCCATGTAGGTAGGCGTGCCGACCCGCGCCCCGGTCATGGTCAGGCGCGAGAGGGCCTGTCCCACCGCGATGCCAAAATCCATCAGCTTGACCCCGCCTGGCCGCAGCTGCTCGCCGTCCCAGGCGCCGCGCAGCAGCATCACGTTGGACGGCTTGAGGTCGCGGTGCACCACCTTGTGCAGGTGAATGTGCCGCAGGGCGTCGGCCAGCGCCCGGAACACCTGCAGCGCTTCGGGCAGGCTCATGGTCCGCGCCTGCAGCACCTCCTCCAGCGACACGCCCTCGAGGTACTCCATCGCAATGTAGTATTCGCCGCCGTCCATGCGGTAATCGAACACCCGCACGATGTTGGGATGATCGAACTGACTGAGAATCTCGGCCTCGCGGAAAAAGCGCTTGACGAATTTCTCCTCGGCAAGGTACTTCTCCTGCGGCACCTTGAGGGCCGCGGGCTGCCCGTCGCCGCGCCGCTGCGCCAGATACACGCTGCCCATACCGCCTATGCCCACACGCCGCTGCAAGACATAATCGGCAAATTCGGGCATGCAGGGCTCGGCAGTGGGCGGGGTGGGGGGAGCGCCGGGGCTCCAGGTCTGGCGGCTGGGACCGCGCCGGGTCGCCGGTAGCCCTGGCCGCCGCAGAGGCGGCCCGTCGGCGCCGCGCACCAGCTGCTGGAGCCACTCGCCCCGCCCCCGCCGCAGCCCCAGCAAACCGGGCAGCATCACGGCCAGCAGGACCAGCACGGCTTGGAGGCGGCCAGGGCTGCGCTCTGCATCCACCTGCCAGTTGGCGGTGACCACCAGCGCCAGCAGGCCCACCACAAACAGCAAAATCAGCCAGCGCAGGGTCTGCGCCGACGGAAACAGCATCAGCCGCAGCCCGGCGGCAAACAGTGCCAGCACCAGCACACCCGTCAGCAGGTCGGTCACTGCCACTCTCCGCAAGGGCCGCCGACTTCACCCGTTGTTTTCCCCATGTCCTCGCCCCACTTCCCTCACACACCAGCTTAACCGGCCAGGCTGGTCGTTGCCCCGGCCCTTAGGCAGCCTTGCAGCTGCGGGCCTATTCCACAAGGCGACCACACGGCGGCAGTCCATTATTTCTGCCCGTTTGTGCCTGTTGGAGCAACGTTCACTGCCCACAGTCCCAACCACCTGTACCTGCGCCAGACGTGAGTCTCGGCCCAGCTCCGAGCCTAGGCTGCCGGCCGTCTCGGCACTCTCACAACGGCCGCGCCCCCAGGCGGCGGAACGGGGCTGGAACGGAGCTCCTACCCGCTGCCACACCCCGCCGGGCACCGGCTCAACAACGCCACATAGTGTCCATGAGGTCACTATACTGACCCAAATGAGAACAGACGACTGGCTGGAGGAACTGGTACAGCTGTATGAGTACCGGGTAGAAGATCTGGTCTTCGGCCGCAGCCCCCGGGGGGACCGCTTTAGCTTTCAGACCCTGCGCGAAACGCTGCTGTTCTCGGACGCCCTGGACGGCGCTGCCCGCAGCCGCCTGATGCAGACGGAGCGGCGACTGCGCGACCTACAGCGCCAGGGCCGGGTGCAGTTTGCGGTGGCCTCGCAGCTGCGCCAGGTGCCCAGCCCAGGAGCCGACCTGCAAGACACGGTGCAGCGCCTGAGCAACCGGCTGTGGGAAGGAGACGCCCGGCGCTGGGTGTTCGCCCGGCTGTGGGGGACCCGCAGCGAACCCCGCTTGATGGCGCTGCGGGTGCTGGCCAGCGCCAACGAAAACCTGCGCCGCCAGCAGCGCGGTCAGGCCCCGTCGCCCCTGCTGACGCTGGAAGAGGCAGTAGGCAGCGGCCTGACCAGCCTGCCCCAAATCCAGACACTGACCGAGGCGCTGCTGGCGGTGCTGTCCACCGCTGCCGGGCGTCACAGCTTGGACCGGGCCATACAGGACTTGAAGCTGGCCTTGCCGGAGCAGGAGCCGCCTGCCCCCAAGCAGCCCGCGACCCTGCCGGTCTGGGCCGCAGAGCAGCAGCTGTTTGGCAACATCTGTGCGGCCCTGCGCCTGATGCTGAGCCGCTGGCCGGCCAGCAATCCGGTGCGTGGCAGCGCCGAGCTGCTGACCCCCGACCTTCAGGAGAGCGGGGCGCCGGTCCTGGCGGTGAACCTGGAAGACCTGGGCGAGCAGCCCCGCACCTTGCACTGGCGGCAGCTGTCCCTGGAACTGCGCCGCAGCGGCGCGGAGGCCGAACTGCGCCTGAGCGCCCCCGGCGAAAAGGAACGCTGCTTGGCCCTCAAAGGCGACCTGCCCGCCGAGCTGCGGCTGTGGAGCTTCGATATTGCCGGGCAACTGATTCACGCCGCCCTGGAAGAAGGCCTGCTGCTGCTGCGCAGTGAGCGGGCGGCGCCACGGGCACTACAGGTCCTTGCCAACCGGGCGCGGCTATGTGTCTATCTGACGCAGCCGCATCAGGCGTACGCGCCCATGCGCTTGGCCCGCGCCGCCGCCCTGCTGCTGCGAGGCCGTTCCCTGGCCGGCACCGACCTTTCGGCGGCCAGCGCTGCCCGCTACGCCGCCGCCACGCCGCCCCAACTGGGCCAGCTGGCCGCGCGCGGGCTGGACGCCCTGCTGACCCTCAGCGCTCCCCTGCCCGAGTGGCAACGCACCCAAAAGCTTCAGGAGGCCGCGCAGGCCCTGGGCCTTAGCCCCGCCGAGGGCCTGCTGATGTCCGAGCTGCTGGGAACCGCTCAGCTGCCCGACCTGATTTTCGACCCACAGGTGCTGAGCAGCGGCGGCTTTCCCGCCCAGCGGACCTTTGCGCTGCTGGACTGGCCGGCGGCCCCGCTCACGCTGGACGTAGACGGAGAACAGGTTCGCCTGAGCGACCCGGCGGCGCTTTCCGGAACTGCGGATGTGGCCCTGAGCGCCGAGCTGCCCGGCCTGCCCCCCCAGCCGCTGGACGACCTGCTGGCCTGGCCGCTGGAACAGGCCAGTCTGGCGGCAGTGCAGCATGACGGCTGGCTGGCCTACACCACCATTCCCTACGGTGCCCGCTAACCCCGCCTGCCAGTTTGAGCCACTCCTTCACGGGCGGGAATATGGCAAGCTGCGGGGGATGTCTGCCGAGTGTCCTGACCGGGTGCCCCCCCTACCTACCGCCCCCACGCCGTCCCCAGCTGCACGGCCTTTCACGCGGCCGTCCCTGAGCGTGACCACCCTGAACCTGAACGGGCTGCGGTCGGCCTGCCGCAAGGGCCTGGAGGGCTGGCTGACCCGGCACACCCCGGACGTGCTGCTCCTGCAAGAAGTGCGCGCCCCTGCTATGCCCGAAGTGCTGGCGGCGCTGGGATACCACTCTGCTTGGCATCCGGCGCAAAAGGCGGGATACAGCGGGGTGGCACTTGCCAGCCGCCTGCCGCTACAAGACGTGCAGCTGGGCATGGGCCACGAGGAGATGGACGCCGAGGGCCGGCTGATCACGGCGCGGGTGGGCGGAGTGCGCTTTGCCAGCGTGTACCTGCCCAGCGGCACTTCCGGCCCTGTGCGTCAGGGCTTCAAGGACCGGCTGCTTGCGGACTACCAGCGCTGGACCGACCGGCAGCGCCCACTGGGGCCGCTGGTGATCGGCGGCGACTACAACATCGCCCACCACCCCATTGACCTGAAGAACTGGCGCAGCAACCAGAAAAACAGTGGCTTTTTGCCCCATGAGCGCGAGTGGATGACCGCTCACCTTGCCAGCGGCCTGAGCGACAGCCACCGCCTGCATCTGGGCGAGCGGGCCGAATACACCTGGTGGAGCAACCGCGGCCAGGCCTATGCCAACGACACCGGCTGGCGCATTGACTACCTGCTCACGGCGGGCGTGGAGACGGCGGGGGTGTGGGTGGACCGCCCTGCCCGCCTGAGCGACCACGCCCCACTGACGGCGCAGGTCCGTCTTCAGGTACCGCCGCTGCCTGCCGGCGCGTAGGGTCCCTCGCCGGGCACATAGAAACCCCGCTGACAGGCGTGTTAGAATCGCCTCGCTGCCAGGTGACAGGACGAGAAAAGGATTTCCGCAAGAGAAGAACCCTTTTCGGGCCACCTGAGACAAGCAACTCTTCTGCAACGCGCAGAACTTTCCCCCCCTCCATTTTGGAGCCGGCGGTTCGGGCGCCTTGCCTCTGATGGACAAACCCCAGAAGCAAGTGCTGCAAGTCATTCTCCCGAACCTGCCTCCGTCAGTGGCGTGACCGCGAACAGATTTCACCGCCCTGCATCTTCCCCGGAAAGTCATCACCTTCAAGTCCGCCCGCCGTCCTGACAGGTACTTCATGCCAAAAACCAATCCAAAGTCAGCCACTTCAGAAGAGCAAGTTTCGGAAGTGGCTGGCACCGAACAAAGCGCCAAACCCACCCGCAAGCCCCGCAAGAAAGCCGCCGGCGCTGCCGACGCAGGCAAAGCCGCCCCAAGCAGTGCTCCCAAAAAGAGCGCAGCCAGCAAAAGCGCTGCTGGCAAGAAGACGGCCGCCAAGCGTACCGGCAACCAGGACTTGGGCCAGGGTGACTCCGGCCAGGGGGCCGCAGAAGCCCCAGCTCAGCCCGCCAAACCCCGCCGCACCAGCCGCCGCAAGGCGACCGCTCAGGAGGCAGCGTCCGGCAGCGAAGTGCCTGACCTCGCCCCAGCCGCCACCGAGCAGGCAAGCTCCAAAAAAGCCAGTGCTCGCAAGGCAGGCACGGGCAAAGCTTCCGCAGGTCAGACTGGCGCAGGCAAGGCAGGTCAGCGCCGTCAGGCCACTGTTCAGGCGGCCGCTCCTGCGGAAGCTGCCGGAGCGGACAGCATTGATGCCCAGCTGCCTGGAGCCCCTGTAGAGCCCGCGCCCAGTGAACCGGCCCCGCCTGCCAAGCGGGCCAAATCCGCCACATCCACCAAAGCCGGCGGGGGAACGGCTCGCCGCTCGGCTGCCAAGCGGAACGCGGCCGCCCCAGCAGAGGCGGCGGCCACAGCCGACGCGGACCCTGAACCAGCAGGCACTGAACCACAGGAACAACCCACTCCCGAACGCCCAGCCAAGCCGCAGCGCTCACCGCGCCGCACCGCCCGCAGCAAAGCTGTAGAGATGGTCAGTGAGGCTGACACTGTCCCGGCTCCCGAAGCCACCGCCCCCGAGCCGGCTGTCGCGCTGAGTAGTGAAACGCCGCAGCCGTTGGCCGATCTGCCCGCAGTCCAGGGCGACACCGCCGGGGACGCGGCCGCCGGCCAGGAGCAAGCGGCCGCCGAGCCGCTCGTGCTGCAACGTCCCAAGCGCGGCAAACGCAAAACCCAGCCACATGAAGAGGTGCTGGACGCCGACCTCGAACAACTGAGCGGGGTTGAGCCGGTCGCACCGCAGAACGGCGCGCCCAATGACGATGTGCTTGGCAGCGATGTCAGTGACGGTGGCGCAGTCAGCAGTGACGTGCTGGCCGCCCTGCTGCCCGAGCTGCCTGCGGTCCCGCCCGTCAGTGCACCGGCCGACGCGCCCGAACAGCTGAGCGACCCGGTGCAGGAACTGCTGGTCAGCCAGCTGCGTTCTATCGGGCGGCCCATTCACGTGCGCGACCTGGAAAAATCCTTTACCCGCCAGAAGGCTCGCCTGGTTGGCAGCTGGCGCGACATTGAAGGGGTGCTGGAAGACCTGACCCGCGCCGGGCTGGTGGTCCGCACCCGCAAGAAGACCTACGGGCTGCCCGGCGCCATGAATCTGGTGCGGGGCCGCTTCCAGGCCTCGGCAGCGGGCTTTGGCTTTGTGGTGCCGGATTCGGGCCGCGAAGACTACTACGTGCCGTCAGAAAGCACCCTGGAAGCCTGGAACGGCGACACGGTGCTGGTGCGGCCCGAAGGCCACGGCCCACGCGGGGGCAACTCGGGCCGCCGGGGCAGCCGCTTTGACGGCAACCCGCAGGCCAGCGTGGTCCGCATCGTGCAGCGCCACTACGCGCAGCTGGTGGGCACGCTGGAATACAGCCACGGTTACCCCATTCTCAAGGCCGACGATTTCCGGGCACGCCACCGCATTCTGCTGCTCAGCGAGGGGCTAGAAGAACTGGAAGCCGGCGCCCGCGTGGTGGTGGACCTCTACTGGCCCGAAGACACCGGCGAGGACGAGGTGTTCGGACAGGTCAGCCGCGTGCTGGGCGAGGAAGACGATCCCGAAACCGAGACCGAAGCGGTGATGGTCAAGTACGGCCTGCGCGGCGAGTTCCCGCCCGAAGTGCTGAGCGAGGCGGGACGCATTCCCGCCCAGATTCCCGAAACGGCCCTGCGCGGCCGCATGGACCTGCGTGCGCTGAACACCTTTACGGTGGATGGCCGCGACGCCAAGGACTTTGACGACGCCATTCACATTCAGCCCACCGAAGCGGGCACCTTCCTGGTCGGGGTTCACATCGCGGACGTGAGCCACTACGTCAGGGCGGGCAGCGAGCTGGACGGCGAAGCTTATGCCCGCGCCACCAGCGTGTACCTGCCGGGGCGGGTGCTGCCTATGCTGCCCGAACACCTCTCCAACGGCGTGTGCAGCCTGGTGCCGCGCGAGGACCGCCTCACCATGAGCGCCCTGGTGGAACTCTCGGCCGACGCCGAAATCCTGAATGTGGAGATCGGCCCCAGCGTGATCCACTCCAAGGCGCGGCTGACCTACGACGAGGTGCAGGCCTACAGCGAGGGCACGTCGCCCATGCCCGAGCATGCCCGCCACCTGGAAGGCGATCTGCATCTGCTGCTCAAGGTGACCACCAAGCTGCGCCAACAGCGCCTGCGTGACGGCAGCCTGGACTTCAAGATGCGTGAGGTCAAGGTGGATGTGGACGAGGACGGCCGCATGGAGCTGATTCCACTGCGCGAGGAAACCGCGCGCGGCATGATTGAAGACCTGATGCTGCTGGCCAACAAGGTGGTGGCCCACTTCCTGCTGGAGCGCGGCGTGCCAACGCTCTTCCGCATTCACGAGGAGCCGACGCTCCAGCGCTTTCAGGACGTCTCGCAGGCCATCGGGCGGCTGGGCCTGGCCTTCCCTGGCGGCGAACCTACGCCGCAGGCCTATCAGGACGTGCTCAAGCAGGTGCGCGGCACACCCCGCGAAAGCGTAGTGAACACCTTGCTGCTGCGCTCCATGCAGCAGGCCAAGTATTCCGGCGAGAACCTGGGGCACTTCGGCCTGGCGTTCGACGAATATTTGCACTTCACCTCGCCCATCCGCCGTTACCCGGACCTGATGGTGCACCGGGTGCTGCGCGGCGTGCTGGGCGGCGAGCTGCGCCCCAGCAGCCGCGAGGTGGACGGACTGCGCTCCGTGCTACCCAGCATGGGCGAACACACCTCCGACCGTGAGCGCAACGCCGCCGAGGCCGAGCGCGACCTGACCAAGTATTATCAGGCCAAGTGGGCGCAGGAGCACCAGGGGCTGAGCTTTATGGGCAGTGTGTCGGGTGTGGTCGCCAGCGGCCTGTTCGTGGCGCTGGACAACGGCGTGGAGGGCAAGCTCCATATCAGCAACCTGGACGACGACTATTACATCTATCTGGAAGATGCTCAGATGCTCAAGGGCCGCAGTAGCGGGCGGACCTTCCGGCTGGGCGACGCGCTGGCGGTGACCATTTCCGAGGTCAAGCCGCTGGCCCGCCAGATTGATTTCACCGTGCCGGAAGAGGGCACCGAGCTAGAGGAGATTGTCATGAGCGAGAATCAGCCTTCGGGCAACAAGACGCAGGGGCCCAGACAAAAGGCGGGCGGCCAAAAGGTCCGTGCCCGCCGGCGCGAGGACCGTGAGCAGGAGCGTCAGCAAAAGCTGTCGAACGTGCGCCCCACCCAGCCCCGCTTCACGCTGGAAGAAGACGCCGGTGGCCGCAGCCGGGGCCCCCGCACCGGTGGCAACAGCGAAGGCCGCAGCGCCCAGGGCGGCCGCCCCAGCCGTGAGGGCGACCAGGGCGGCAGTCACCGCTCACGGGGCGGCGCTCAGGTAAACCAGGGCGGTGGACGCCGCCGGGTGATTACCCTGGAACGCCCCCGCAACGAG
>JAUNHF010000034.1 GCA_030524065.1 Deinococcus sp. | reverse complement strand
CCCGCAGCACCAACCGTCCAGCCCAGCGGGCCAGAACGCCTGGTCGTAGACATAAAGAGGGATTCATATTTTACAGAAATGAAAGAATCTTCACCGAGAAGTGGAAAAAAGTTGGCTAGCTTGGGTAAGATCCGTTGCCATTTGCCGCAAGTCTCTCGGCGTGGATTCTGGCTGCTCGTCCCTAAGTTTCCCCAAAGTGCTGCCCAGCGAGGAGCCTTCTTATGTCTGTGACCTCACCTCCCTTTCTGGCTCCCGAAGACGCTTCTGAACCGCCGCATCCTGAGATGGACGGCGCAGGTTCGCGTGGCGACGCAGCGGACAGAACGGCGGCAGACGGGCCAGCAAGGACGCAGGCCGACCCGGCCGCCACAGCCCTGGCGCTGGCTGCGGCGCAGGAACGCTACCAGCAGCTGTTCGAGAGTGCGCCGGTCGGATACGTGGTGCTGGACCGCAGCGGCACCGTATTGCAGGCCAACCAGGCCGCCGGCGCGCTGCTGGGGCTCGCCAGCCAGCAGCTAGAAGGGCAGTCGTTCGGACACTGGCTCAACCCCCGCCACCACAGTGATCTGGCGGCGCTGCTGGGGCAGCTGGACCGCCGCCAGGCCGGCCCCAGCGTCACGGCCGAGCTGCAACTGCAGCGGGCCGATGGGCAGGCGTGCTTTGCCCAGGTGCAGCTGGTGGTCAGCGCGTCGCCGGAAAGTGTACCGGGCGCGGCGCCACACCTGCTGATGGCCCTGACCGACATCACCGCCCTTAAGCGGGCGCAGAGCGAACTGCTGCGGCTGAATCAGACTCTGGAAGTGCGGATTGAGCAGCGCACCGCCGACGTGCTGGGCATGGCCGGCGAGATGGAGCGCTTTACCCAGTCGGTGGCGCACGACCTGTCGGGGCCACTGCGGCACATCCAGAGTTTCGCTGGCCGCCTGGAGCGCAGCGATCTGAGCGAGCAGGACCGGCGAGCTGTGAGCACCATTCTTACAGCGGCGGGGCGAATGAACACCCTGATCGACGCGCTCGACCAGGTGGCGCTGGCCTGCAACTCGCAGCTGAACATCACCCCCATTGACCTCGACCGGGTGCTGGACGCGGCGCTCAAAGGCTCTGGGGGAGCGCGGATGCTGGAGGTTCAGCGCACCGACCTGCCCCATGTGCTGTGCGACATTCAGTCGATGCAAACGGTGCTGAGTCAGCTGCTGGACAATGTCCTCAAGGCCACCGCACACACCGGGCAGCCCCGCTTGGAAGTCCGCGCCGAGCGGGAGGGCGGCGAAGTGATTGTCCACCTGCACGACAACGGCATGGGCTTTAATCCCAACTACCGCGACCGCATCTTTGAGGTGTTCCGCAAGCTGCATCCTGACCGCGAGTTTCCGGGCGAGGGGGTGGGGCTGGCCGTGGCGCGCCGGCTGATGCTGCGCCAGGGTGGGCGCATCTGGGCCGATTCGGCGGGGGCAGGTGCGGGAGCTTGCTTCTCGCTGGCCCTGCCGGCTGCCCCCTAAGTAGCTGTGTCCGGGCGCTCCCAGGTCTGGCTAGCGCTGGCCGTATACCGCCCAGCGCAGCAGGCTTTCCAGCGGCCCCCGGCCGTAGCGCTGCAAGTACACGCGGCTCAGGGCAATTTGTGCCAGGGCCACCAGCAGCGCCACTCCCACGGCGGTGGCGGCGTTCACCTGACCGTACAGGCCAAAGGTGTAAGGATAAAAAATCAGCGTGAGCAGTAGCGACTGCGTGATGTAGTGGGTCAGCGCCAGCCGGCCGCTGCGGGCCAGGGCCGTCAGCGCCGCCGGGACGCGGGGACGCAGGCAGAGCAGCCCGAACAGGCCCACATATCCGAAAGCCACCGGCAGGCCACTGATGACGCGCAGCCCTTCGGACAGCAGCCCCGCCTGCTCGGTGTCCAGGGTATTCAAATAGGCCAGCCCCAGCGCCAGCGGCAAGCCCAGGCCAAAGCCCCACGCCAGCAGCCGGCGCAGCAGCGGGCGGTGCTCGGCGGGGCGGGTGAGCAGGCCGCTGCGGTAGGCCCAGGCCCCAAAGGCAAACAGCGGAAGGGTAAACGCCGCCAAGAACAGTTCACCGCCCAGCTGAGACGGCAGCTCGGCAGCTCGGTCAGCCAGGATGCTGGCGTAGCTTTGGTGCGGGGCGAAGTCCGGCGAGAAGCTGTCGCGTGAACCGGGCGTGGTCCGGTACAGGCCGTAGCCAGCCACGTAATTCAGGGCACCCAGCAGGTAAAGGCCCCAGGCCCACTTGAGCAGGGCACCTGCGGGCCGCCGCAGCAGCAGAATGAAAATGACTGCGCTGACCGCGTACCCGCCGATGATGTCACCGTGCCACAGCAGGGTGAAATGCAGCAGGCCAATCACCAGCAGCAGCAGGTGACGGCGCAGGTACAGCCCCAGCCCGTGCCGCTCCCACAGCCCCGCCGCGCCCCAGCCAAACAGCATCGCAAACAGCGCCACCGCTTTGCCGTTCAGCAGCACATCGGTCAGGACCTGCACGGCGCGGTCCAGCCCCTGCCCCTCCCAAACCCGGAAGCCGGCGAAGTCCTGCACGTTGATCAGGGCGATGCCCAGCAGCGCAAAACCACGCAGCGCGTCGGGCAACAGGGCGCGGTCCTGCGCGGCCACCGGAGCGGGCGCGGCCGGAGTGAGTAACGCTGAATCCGAAGGCACGGCGGGAGAGGTCACAGTTCAGACTAACCCGCAGGCCAGGAGGTTTACCCCTGTGCTGCCGCCAGCGCCCGGTCAAAGCTACGGCGGGCCCGCTCTTTCATTTCGGCCACGCCACCTTCGTCGCAGCCTACGCCCTGCTGCACCTGCTCCAGCAGCAGGCCCACGTCCGGCCGGGTGGTGTGAACCGGCGCTCCGGCGTCCGCGCAAAAGCCCTGCACCTTGGGGTCGTAGCTGAGACCGGCGAACGGCACCCCGGCGGCGGCGGCCAGAATCAGGGCGTGCAGGCGCACGCCTACCACGTAAGCGCTGGCCGCGATGGTGTCCAGCAGCAGTTGCGGGTCAGCGCTTTCCAGCACCACATCGGCCCCCAGTGAGCGGGCCGCTTCGCCGTCGTGGGCGGGCATCAGTGCCAGGGCCACCACGCGCCGCCCCTGGGCCTGCAACGCCCGCACCAGCTCACGCAGGGGCGGCAGCGACTCGGCCACGTCGCCCCGGGGGGCCACCACCACCGCCTGCGGGTCATGGACCACCCCCGGCGAAGGCCGCAGCAGCAGGGCCGGGTCGCCGCCCAGCTCGCCTTCCAGGCCCAGGGTTTCCAGGGTTCGCAGGCTGCCCCGGTCGCGCACAACCATTGGCAGGCCGCGCACCACCCGCGCTACGCGCTCGCCGCCGCGCACCGACAGTGGCCCGATGCTCTGGTTAAAGACGGCAGCGGGCGTGCCCAGCAACCGGGCCAGCCGGATCAGGCCCAGGTAGTAGGTGAGGTTGCGCCCACTGGTCTTGTCTTGCAGCAGGCCGCCGCCGCCGGAGAGCAGCAGGTCGGCGCGGCGCAGTTCGCGGAGCAGCGCCAGCGGCTGCATGCGCGGGGCCGCCTCACAGCCGCACAGCGCCGCCGTATGGGCCGGGTCCGCCGACAGCAGCACCGGCGTGTGCCCGCGCTCCCTGAGTTCGCGGGCGATGCTCAGGGCAATGGCTTCATCTCCCCCATTGGCAAAGCCGTAGTAGCCGCTGACCAGCACCCTCACGGGCGCACCTCGCTGCCCGGCACTTCATGGACCGCTGCCTCGGGCCGTTCCCGCAGGCCGCCGCCGTAGCTTTGCCAGACCTTCAGGCCCCAGCGTACCGCGTAGGTGAGCAGGTAGCCCAGCACAAGGCCCAACCCCAGCCCGATAAACATCCGGGTACCCGAAATCAGCAGCGGGGTGTGAAAGTGCGCAAACGTGTTGAGGATGCTGGCCTGACCCATCACGCCGCCCAGCAGCAGCAGGCCCGGAAAGTAGGCCGGGAGGCCCGCGCCCAAGCCCAGCAGCGCGAGCGGGTGCCCCAGCACTTCCTTGAAGCGCGGGCGGATGATGGAGTCCTGCACTTCCTGGCGCAGTTTGGCCTCGGCGTCGCTGACCCCCACGGCGCTGGTGTTGCCCCGCCGCAGGAACATCACCGCAAAGGCGGCCAGCGCAAGGCCCATCACCACAAGGTCGCCGGTGCTGATGGGGCGGCGGTACAGGTCACGGGCGGTCTGGCGCAGGTCCTGGCGCGGCAGATAGCTGCCCAGCACCAGGGCAATCGGAGCCAGCAGGGTCAGGCCCACGCCCCGGAACGGTTCCAGGCCCAGCATGCTCTGCGGCCCCGCCCCCAGCGCCGAGACGAACAGCACCCCCGCCAAGCTGAGCGCCGTGGCCGTAAACCAGTGCGCCATCCGCGAGCGCCACAGCACGAAGCCCAGCGCCGGAAACGCGATAGAGGCGACCAGCGCCATGCCCCCAAACGGCTCAAAGCGGTTGAGGCCCAGCGCTCCCAGCAGCGCCAGCCCGGCCACCAGCAGGCCCACTCTAGGCAACGGATAGCTCAGGCCAATCAGGAGCAGCGCCGCCAGCGGCCCCAGCATGCTGGCGTAACGCAGGGCGGTGCTCGGCCCGAAGCTCTGAATCTGCGGGGTGCCGGTCACGATGTCCGCCCGTTTCAGCAGTTCGGAGGTGCGGGCCAGCATGGCGGCCGTCTCGGCCACGGTGGGGTAAGGGCGCACATACAGCAGCCGGTGTCCACGCTCGCGGGCGGCCAGCGCGTACTTGGAGGCGGTTTCTTCGGGCAGCAGCGTGTCTTGCCACTGGGCGTTCAGGCTGAACATCCGCGCCGCGCCCCGGCCCTCCATCAGTTCCGGCAGGCCCTTTTGGGTGGTGGCTTCGATCAAGGCCGGAATCCGCTCACCCATTGCCGCTTTCACAGCTTCCAGCCGCTTGGGGTCGCGGGCACCGACCACTTCGGTTCCATTGAACGCCACGAAGGGCACGTCCGGCCAATCGGCGGCGATGTTGATGACGGCGGGGTCGTCGTAGGGGCGGTACACCACCACGTAGCCCTGCGCTCCCAGGGTGTCTATCAGGGCGGTGTCCGGCCCCACCGGCAAGTAGGTGGGGTTGATGTTCCACTCCTGCCACTCGCGCCCGGCCAGGGTCACCGTGCGCGGCTGGATAGAAAAGCGCCCCTCCAGCCGGTCCAGCACGCCGGGACGGGCCTCGGCCAGATAGAACTTGCCCGGCTGGAAAGCGGCCTGCGGATACTGCGCCAGCAGGTCCGAGCCCGTCTTCACGAACACGTCGCCCCGGTTTTGCCAGTTGCCCAGCACGTCTTCAAACACCGCCACACCGTTCACGCCCTGGGCGCGGTACTCGGCCAGCAGCTCCAGCGGGTCGCGGCCGTACTCGTCGGCCTGCGATTTCAGGGCCGGATAGTCCATCACCACTGCCACGGTGCGCTGGGCCTGCTCAAAGCTTACGCGCTCGTAGGCCAGCCACAGCGCGGGCAGCAGCGACAGCCCGATGACCCCCAGCAGCGGCCCACGCCAGCGGCTGCGCGTGGGCGCAGGGAGGTGGGTGGACGCAGAGGACACAGAAGGGTCAGGCAGGGCAGGGGCGCCAGAGCGCGGGGGTGAAGCGGTCACAAAAGACAGTGTAGCTGGGCGCGGTAACAGGAAGATGGGAGGCCAGCCCGGAAAGCTCCCAGCGGCGCTCAGGCGAGCGGCCAAAGGGAAGAAATCCGCGAAAGAGATGCACGGCAACAACCTTTTGCCCGTCAGCCTCTAGACTGCTCCCCATGCCTGACGACGCCGACTTCTCCCGCCTGGAAGGATTTATGCGGGATACGCTCGGCGGCGGCGCCAGCCTACTGTACGAAGAAGAGGTGCAGCCCGCGCAGACAGTGCCGGTAGAGGACCTCGGCTGGAGCGAGAGCGTGCAGCGGGGCTTTGGCTTTCCGGCGGCCTACACGCACCAGGCGCAGACCTACCGGCTGCTGCAAGGCGGCCAGCATGTCATCGTGACCACGCCCACCGCCAGCGGCAAAACCGGGGCCTTTTTTCCGGCGCTGTTCGGCGGCCTGGAGGCGGACCCACAGGCCACCGCGCTGCTGGTCTACCCGCTGGTGGCGCTGGGACAAGACCAGCGCGAAAAGCTGGAGGCGTTCGCTGAGCAGGGCGGCTTTACGGCGCGGCCCAGCGGCTGGCCGATAGGCGAGTTTCAGGGCGGGGCGCAGCCCGCTGCGGCCTTTGCGCCGGGCGTCCGCATGGTCACGGCCACGCCCGACAAGCTGCACTGGAACCTGACGCACCCCCGCGTGCGCGAATTCTTGCGGCACCTGCGCTTCCTCGTGCTGGACGAAGCGCACAGCTACCGGGGCGGCTTTGGGTCGGAAGTCTCCGGGATGCTGCGGCGCTTGCTGGAGCTGAGCCGGGCACTGGGGGCAAATCCGCAGGTGATTCTCAGCACGGCCACCATCGGCAATCCGGCGCAGTTTGCCCGCGAGCTGGCAGGCGTGGACGCCGTAGAAGTGGCGCAGTCGGGCGCGGCGCGGCACGGCAAACGCTACTACCTGGCCGACCACAGGGGGCAGCCCCGGCGCTTCTGGGACGCGGTGGTGCGCTCGGCCACTGAGCGGAACCTCAAGGTGCTGGCCTTTTTCCGGGGCCGCTCGCGGGTGATGCGGCTGTACGGCACCTACCGCCGCGACGAGCGGTTCCGCGACCAGGTGCACCTGTACATGTCGGGCGCCGCCGAGCGGGCCGGGCGGCTGACCGAGTTTCGCCGTGCCCGCAGCGGGGTCATGTTCGCCACCAACGCACTGGAAGCCGGCGTGGACATCGGAGACCTGGAAGTGGTGAGTCTGGACGGCTACCCCGGCTCGCGCATGGCGCCTCGCTCCGGGCGCAGTGCTGTACTTGCCCACGCTGTCCTCACGCGGGGTGCCGCTGCCGGTAGACGCCTTTTACTCCAACACTGACAATTTCCGCGAGTTGCTGACCGGCCCCACCGAAAAGGCCGTGGTGGAGCCGGGGAACCCTTACCTGGCCCCCCGGCACTGGGCGCGGCAAATGGCCGAGTTCCGCATGGCGGGCCTGACCCCGCCCGAGAATCTGGGCTCGCCGCCCCACTGGCTGCTGCGCGGCGACGACATGGCCCTGCACGCGGTGGTCGAAGAACGTGCCTGGGAGAAAGAAGGCGTCCGCAGCCTGCTCGCGCCGCTGGACAGCCCCAGCCAGCACTACGCCCTGACCGAAAAACACCCCGAAGCGGTGTTCAGCCTGGACGGCCAGGACTATAAGGTCACGCGCTGGGAAAAGACGCCGCAGGGCACCGCCATCCTGGTGCAGCCCTACGTGGGCGGCGGACAGGTCACGCGCGGCTTGTACGAGGTGCAGGTGCGCCCGCTGCCGGGCCGCATGAGCGAGTGGACCAAGCAGGGGCCGGTGGCTTACCGGGGCGGCGAGGTGCTGATCACACGGATGTACCGGGGCTACCAGATTATTCGCCCGCTGTTTGAGCGGGTGTGTACCGGCTGTGACCGCGTGCCCGAACCCACCGAGCGGGTCTGCCGAAAATGCGGCGGCCATATTCAGGACCGGATGCAGGACCAGAAAATCTCCGAGCATCTGTACGACGAGCCGGTCACGCTGGAACCGCTGCAAACCGTGGCGCTGGAAGTGGCCGTCAACGCCGGCGCCACCGAGCAGCCCACCGCCGTGGCGCACACGCTCAAGCACCTGCTGCTCAAGCTGATTCCCGAAGCCGTCGCCTGCGATGAAGGCGACCTGGCGGGGGCGTTTCGCACCGGGCACGACACGTCCTTTTTTATCTATGACGACTGGCGCGGTGGCCTGGGCATTGCCCGGCGGGCGCTGGAAAGCCTGCCGCAGCTGCTCCAGCGGGCCCTGGAACTGACCGAAAAGGACTGCTGCACGGCCCCCGAAGGCTGCTACGAGTGCATCGCCGTCAGCCGCTGCTTCGCGCCGCTGCTGCCCAGTGGCGAGCGGCGGCCCACCAGCAAGCCGGCCACCCGCGCCCTGCTGGCCGGGGTGCCGGGCCTGAGTGTGCAGCCGCCCATACAGGGCACTGCACCCGAAGAAGCCGCGCCCCCAGAGCAGCGGCAGCGGACCAGCTTGCCGCCCATACAGCCGCTGCCCGACCAGCCGCCTGCCCCGCCTGCTGGCTGGCCGCTGCAGGCCCGCGAACTGCTGGACCTGCGCGGGCTCTCGCTGCCCGAAGTCTCGGCGCGGCTCAGTATTCCCAGCCGCGAGATTCAGCGGGCCGTGGCGTCCACCTCTCCCCTGCGGCTGCACCACGCCAAATGGGGCGAGGGCCACCTGCTCCAGGGCTTTGGGCAGGGCGAAAAGCGTGAGGTGCTGGTGTACTTCCCCGGCGTGGGCCAAAAGCGCCTGCTGCTCAAATACGCCGGGCTGAAGGTGGTGCCCTGACGGGGCGCCGCCACAAAGCATCAACGCCGGCTGACAGCCGGCTGACAATCCGGCCATGGCCTCATGCTACGGTCAGAACGATTCGCGGCGCGGGCCTCGCCCGGCACCGCGTCCCCCTCCGGCCCGCCCTCTTTCCCCGCCCCAGTCAGTCCCTTTTCCTACCCCCAAGGAGCCCCAGAGATGCGTGAAGTCCTCGATCAAGAACTCAAAAACAGCCTCAACGCCACCCTGAACATGATCGGCACCGTAGAGCGGATGTACGCCCTGGGCACCAGCGTGCTGCTGAATGGCGAGCGGCAGGGGCTGGAACAGCTGCGCTCCATTGACCGCGAAGTGGACCAGATGGAAGCCCAGATTGAGGCCGACTGCCTGCGCGTGATTGCGCTGCACCAGCCGGTGGCCCGTGACCTGCGGCAGCTGGGGCTGATCCTGAAATGCCTGACCGACATTGAGCGGATGGGCGACTACGTGGTGCATGTGGCAGAGGACAGCCAGGACGTGGTGATTCCTGAAGCGATGCAGCCCTACCTGAGCCGTATGATGGCCCGCCTGGAAGAAATGAGCCGGGCGCTGCGGACCGCGCTGGCCGACCGCGACGTGGCCCAGGCCGAAGCCACCGTGCGGATGGACGACGAGATTGATGACCTGTACGAGCAGTTGCAGCAGGACCTGATTACCCACCTGACCAGCGACCCCAGCGGAGTGGCCGACGCCCTGCAACTGATGCGGATCGGCCGCGCCATCGAGCGCATCGGGGACCATATGGAGAACATCGCCGAGCGCGTGCCCTACTGGGTGACCGGCGAGCACCGCTTCTAACGTCAGCACCTCAAACGTCAGCGCCTGAGCGGTGCCTCTTCTCCATTGCACTCCATTGCAGCGGAGGGCACCGCTCTAGACTGCGGCTATGAGCGACGAGCTGAACTTTGCCCACACCATCTTGCAAGGCCGCTCCTGGCGTGACGTGCCCGACCATGAAATCCTGGCCGAGTCCGAGCGGCTGCTGGGTGAATGGATGGCCGGCGAGGTCCGCATGGAACGGCCCAAGCTGTACGACCACTACGCGCTGCTGCTGCTGACCCTGACCCGCCAGAACCGCGAGCTCTTGACGCGGGTGGCCGTGCTAGAAGCCGCCGCAGGCCAGCCCCGGCCTGCACAAGACCCCTGAAGCCAGCTGCGCCCAGAGTGCCTGAACAAAGAGGAAGCTGGGCACCTCACCTCATCCCAGCCCGTCTCAGGCCACCTCATCCCCGCGCCGCAGCGCCGCCAGCGGGGGCTGACCGGCGCGGTGGCCCTGCCCGCAGCCGTGGCACCAGTACGCCTGATCACCGTCGCGCAGGTCGTGCAACTCCATCGCGCGGCCACAGTCCGGGCAAACATACTCGTAGCTGCGTCCACTGGCCGGGTAAGGATCGTCCTTCCAGTTTTTACGAACGCCTTTTACATATCTCTGCTTCATATTACGAAAATAACATACAAGCCAGCGCCAGGAAAAGGGGCGACTTTCCCGGAGTCAGGGGCGAGAATGACCCAGGCACGGCAGCTCAGTCCAGGTCTACCTCGTCCGGATCGGCCCCGCCACCGCGCTGCACCTCACCCACACCGGGCCGGCGGCGGCGGCGCAACATCGCTGGCTCCTGGTCCAGATCGAACACAAAGTGCCGGGGGCGGCGCTCGTGCAGCCAGGTTTCCAGTGACACCAGCCGGGGCCGAAAGCGAATGTACTCGCGCAGCTCGCGGATGGGCACGAAGCGGGCCTCCTGCACATCGCGGTCAGGATCTTTGGGGCTGAGTTCGCCGCCCACCTCGCGCCCGGTGTAGAAGAACTGAAGGTGGTGCCCCCACGATTCGGCCTGGAATTCCACCACAAAGGCCAGGTCGCGCAGCTCAATGACCAGCCCGGTCTCTTCATAAGTCTCGCGGCGGGCACCGTCCTGAATCAGTTCGCCGGCCTCCAGGCCCCCCTTGGGCAGCGACCAGCGGCCACGCTCGCGCACCAGCAGAATCTGGTCGCCGCGCAGAATCACGCAGCCCACCCCGATGCGTGGCGCAGCCAGCGGACGTTTGCGCTTGCCCCGGCGGCTGGGCGCCGCCACGCGCGGCACCGAGGTGTCGTTGGTCACCTGGCCGGGGTACTGCACGTTGTTGCCGACCTTCTTGGCCTTGCCTCCCCGGCGGCTGCGGGCGCGGCGGCGCGGCACCTTGCCGGCCCCCTCACCGCCCGCCGGGGGGGACGCTGGCAGCTCCTGCCCGGTGGCCTGGGCCGGGGCGGCGGCCTGCTCTGCCCTGTCTTGACCGGCCCTGTCCTGGCCTGGCTTGCCTGCACCCCGGCGCCCGGAGCGGCGGCGCCGGCCAGTGCGGGTGGGCTGGGGGGCAGCGGATTCGTCGCTCATATGGCTCCTTCCGAGGCCAGATCGTTGAAACGCACATGGGAGCTGGTGAACTGCAACTTCACGGTGCCGATTGGCCCGTTGCGGTTCTTGCCCACGATGATCTCGGCGATACCCTGCTGGTCGGTTTCCTTGTTGTA
>JAUNHF010000033.1 GCA_030524065.1 Deinococcus sp. | reverse complement strand
TCCTGGCGCATGGCGGCGCGCAGGCCGTTGGAAAAGCTCTGGGTGTCGGCGCCCAGCTCGCGCTGAATCATCATGGCCTTCTTGTCGCGGTGCAGCACCTCGATGGGGTCTTCCAGCGTCACGATGTTCACGGCGTCGCGGGCGTTGATGTGGTCCAGCAGGCTGGCGAGGGTGGTGGTCTTGCCGCTGCCGGTGGGACCGGTCACCAGAATCAGGCCGCGCTCGTGCTTGCTCAGTTCCTCGAACACGTCCAGCGGCAACCCCAGCTGCTCAAAGGTGGGAATGGGCTTGTCCTCGATCACGCGCATGATCAGGCCCACGCTGCCGCGCTGGAAGTAGGCGTTCACCCGGAAGCGGGCCACGCCGGGCAGCGAGTAGGCGAAGTCGTGGTCGCGCTTTTCCACGAAGGTGCCCCACATCAGCTGGGTGGGCAGCATCACCTGCGCGAAGTGTTCCATCAGCTGCGGGCTGAGGCGTTCCTCGCCAAACCGCATGATTTCGCCGTCAATGCGGGCGGCGGGCAGGCTGCCGGCCCGCAGGTGAATGTCGGACGCCCCCCGCTGAACCATGTCGGCCAGCAGGGCGTCGAACTGCGCTTTGGTCTGGGTGGCCTGGTCTGGCCCAGCGGTCTGGGGCTGCTCCAGGCTCTGGTTGGGTAGAGGGGGCTGGGAAACGGTCATATTGCCCGTAGCTTAGGGGCGCGGGTCTTACACGCCTCCCTCATTTCCCGAATCCTGGCCCCAACCTCCAGTGCTGGCCTCTTAGCCCTGGCCGGAGGGCGGCGCAGCAGGGCTTTCTTCGTCTGGCTGCGCGGCTTGCAAGCGGCGAATCTGGGTGATCTCCTGCGCCGCTCCGAAGATGTCCCAGGCGTCGGCCTTGCCTTCGTCGGGGGTGTGCAGCACAGCCGGCAGCCCGCGCAGGTAGCTTGCCTGAGCAATCAGATACGCGCTGAGCGGCGTGGTCAGAAACTGAAACAGCAGCACGGCCAGTACCCGCGTAAAGGCGGCCACGTCGCTGAAATCGGCGGCCACGCCCAGGTAAATGCCTGCCGAGCCCAGCGTGACCAGCTTGGAGCTGGCGTGCAGCCGGGTGTACAGATCGGGAAAGCGCAGCACCCCGATGGCAGCGGTCAGCACGAACACCGAGCCAAACAAAATGGGCAGGTCGCGCAGCGGTTTGATGTCCCAGGCGGTCATCAGGGCGCCGAGTTCACGCAGGAAGTCGCTCATTTCATCACCCGGCCCAGCAGCAGGTAACGGGTCATGGCAACGGTGGACAAAAAGGCCAGCAGACTGAGCAGCACGGTGGCGTCCAGCATCGCCATCAGCCCGGTCTTGACCGCCAGCAGCGCAAACAGCACCACCAAGTTCATCCCCAGAAAGTCGAACGCCATGATGCGGTCGCCCCAGCTGGGGCCGCGCAGCACCCGCAGCGACACCAGCAGCGCCGAGAGCGACACAATCGCCAGGGCCAGATTGATGATCATGTTTGTTTCACCTCGTCTACGATTTCCTGCAATTTGGCATGTTCCGTGGACAGCGCCGCGCCGCGCTGCTCCTGCTGGCCTGCTGCGTGGGCCGGGCTGAGGGCTTCGTCGCCGCCGGCGCGCTTGGCAGCGTCGGTCAGGGCGGCGGCCAGGTGGGTGGCGCGCTCGGCGGCCCGCTCCAGCGCCTGCTTGTGCCCGCCGGGGTAATCCAGCGGGAACATGATGTCCAGAATGTAGTACTCCACCTCAATAATCGAACTGCGGACCTCTACGGGATCGGAAATCCCGATGGAGTGGGCGTACATCACCGAGCGGTCGGCGCTGAAGCCCATCGCCACCGTGCCGGGCAGCAGGGTAATGGTGGCGACCAGCAGGGTCTGCATCGCCTGAGACTCAAACTTGAGCGGCACGTCAATAATCAGCGGCGTGAGCTTGGGCCGGCGTTGCAGGGCCATCAGGGCCACCTGCACGTTGGCGATCAGGAGTGACTTGAAGAAAAAGGTCAAGAAGCGCGACACGGCCCGCCCACGGGCCACGTACAGCTCGGCGTTCAGCGCTCTGGGAAACAGGTTCAGGATAATCAGGCCGACCAAAAAGCCGGTGGTCATCTCGCGCAGGCCCAGATGGCCCATCAGCAGGGCGTAGGTGACAGCGATCAGAAAATTCAGGCCCAGTCCGCTCATGGATGCTCCTCCTCGGTCGCGGGCGCCGCGTGTGGCGCAGATAAAGGCTCTGCGGAAGAAATGGATGAAGGGTGGTCGGCGGGTGCGGTGTCGCCGGGGGCGGGGGCCGGCGGAATCTGGACCGGCTCATCTCCGAGCACTCCGCTGACGTACTGCTGAGGGTCGGCCAGCTGCGCCGCCGCCCGGCTGGTCAGGTGTCCCAGGGGGCCGGCGGCCAGCGCCGTGGCGGCCACCGTCAGCATCGCCAGCAGCATGGGTGCTTGCTGGCGCAGCGGCACCGTCTGCGGCTGAACTTCCTTGTCTTTGGCGGCCTTACCCCAGAAAAACCCGCGCCAGATGTTGAGCATGGCATACAGGATAATCAGCGAGCTGAGCAGCGCACTCAAAATGCCCAGGTAGATCAGCGGGGTGAGGGGGCCGCCGGCCGCGAAGCCGGCCTTGACCAGCGCAAATTTGGCGATAAAGCCGCCCGTAGGCGGCAGGCCCGCGATGGTCAGCGCTCCCAGCATAAAGGCGGCGGCCCACATCGGCTGGCGTTCCAGCATGCCGCGCACGGTGATGTAGCTGGTGCCGGTGGCTTTTTCAGCCACGCCGGCCAGCAGGAACATGGCCGAAGTCACCAGCACGCTGACGGTCATGTAAAAGAGCGTGGCGCTCAGTGCTTCGGGCGTGCCGATGCCCAGGCCGAATGCCATGTAGCCCACCGAAGTGACCACCGCGAACGACAGGATGCGCCGCCACTCGCGCTGCGAGACCAGCCCCAGCGCCCCAAACAGCATGGTGACGCTGCCCAAAAGCAGCAGAGTGATCTGGGCGATGTACGGCTCCTGGGTAAACATGGTGCTGAAGGTGCGGATCAGGGCGTAGATGCCCACTTTGGTCAGGATGGCCCCGAAAAAGGCGCCGACGGCCACCGGCACGGCTGGATAGGTGCCCGGCAGCCAGAAGCCCAGCGGAAACTGCGCTGATTTGGACGCGAACACGATCAGCAGCAGGGTGCTAAAGGCGGTCACGTAATGGTTGGGGCCCAGTTCGGCGGCCCGCTGCGCGAGGTGCGCCATGTTGAGCGTGCCCAGCAGGCCGTAGATCATGCCGCAGGTGGCGACCAGCAGGGCCGAGGCCACCAGGTTCATCACGATGTAGCGAAACCCTTCGCGCAGCTGCTCGCGGGTCGAGCCCAGTACGCTCAGCGCGTAGCTGGCGACCAGCATCACCTCGAACGCCACGAACAGGTTGAACAGGTCGCCGGTCAGAAACGACAGCTGTACGCCAGCACCCAGCAGGTGCAGCAGGGCGAACAGGTGGTACTGCTCGCGCACCCGGTCGGGAAACGCGGCCGTATACAGCACGGTCATCAGCAGAGAAACGCCTGTCAGCAGGCTCATCCAGGCGCTGAGGTGGTCGGCCACCAGCACAATGCCAAAGGGCGCCGCCCAGGCCCCCATGGTGTGGCTGAGGATGGTGCCGTCGTTGGTGGCCCATACCAGCAGGGCCGACAGCAACACCATCAGCAGGGTGCTGCCCACCGAAAGGGCCACTTTGGCGGCGCGGTTCAGCGGCAGCATCAGCAGCAGGCCGGTGCCCAGCGCCAGAATCACCGGCGCGGCGGGCAGCGCCGACTCGGCTCCGGGCAGGGGCCAGCCCAGCAGGGTCGGGTCAGTCACGCTCATGAATTCTCCTTCTGGTCTTGGGGCCGTTGCCCAGGGGGCTGCTCTTCAGAGGCCCCGCCTTGAGGCGCCCGGCCTTGCGTGGCGCGGCGCAGCTCGCTGCGGGCGCTGAGCAGGATCATTTCATTGGACCCTGGGGCCGGCTCAAATACTTCGGTATCGGGAATGTCGGGGCTGGGGTGGCTGGAATCCGCCTGCTGGCCGTCGGCGTTGCTGGGGTCGTCGGCCAGGTTGTCTCCGAAGGCCGCCACGTCGTCGTGCCCGGCGACCTGATAGGCGCGGATGGCGACGGTCAGCAGCAGCGCCGTGGTGGCAAAGCCGATCACGATGGCAGTCAGAATCAGGGCCTGCGGCAACGGGTCCACGTGGGGGGCCGGCTCGCTGAGCAGCGGGGGCGAATCCTGGCGCAGTCCGCCGGCTGTCAGGATGGCGAGGTTGACCCCATACGAGATGAACGACAGCCCGATCACCACGCGCACGATCACGCGCGACAGCAGCATAAAGACCCCGACGCCCACCAGAATGGCGATCACAAAAGCAAAAATCGTCTCCATCAGCGGTCGTCCTCCGTCAGTTCCGTGGGCGCGATGTCAATCAGGCTCTCGGTGATGGTCATGGCGCCGCCCAGCACCGTCAGAAACACGCCCAGGTCAAATAGCATGGCACTGGCCCACTCGAATTCGCCGGTCACGAAGGTGGTCAGGTAGCCGTAATCGCTCTTGAGAAAGCCCTTGTTCAGCAAGTAGGGCACCAAGCCGGTCATAAAGGCGATGCTCAGCCCCAGTGGAATCAGGCGGGTGAAGTTGATGTTCAGTGCGCTGCTGTGGGCAGAAATGCGGTACAGCAGCAGGGCACAGACCGTCAGGGCGCCGCCCACAAAGCCGCCGCCGGGCAGCTGGTGCCCGCGCCAGAACATCAGCAGGGTCATCAGCAGCAGCAGCGCAAAAGCCGGCATCGTGACGGTATTGACGATAGGGTCGTTGCTGAGGGACTCACGCAGGTCTTCGTGTTCGGGGCTCAGCTCCCAGCTGCCGTCTACCGGTTCCAGCTGGCTCGCCTGCGCCGTCCAGGCAGTGGTGGCGTCGGTGCGCTGCTCTTCATGGTCCTCGGCGTTGTCGGCCAGAAAGTGGGCGGCCCGCTGCATGGCCCGCTCCTTGGGGGTGGCGAAGCGTGCCCGCTGATACTGCTCCTGGGCCTTGGGCGTACGCACCTTGGTCTGCACCTTGCGGTGCACCTTGCGGGCGTGGTGGACCCGCGCCACGATTCGTTTGGGGCTCATGATTTCCTCCCGCTGCCCGACCGCGGGCGCGGCGCGGCGCCCGCGTCTCCCCGGCGGCGAACCGAAGTGCGCGGCTGGGCGCTGGTGGGCAGCACGCCCTGTTGGATCAGCTGCTGGCGCAGTTCCTGGCGCTCCTGGCGGGTGGGAATCAGCGACATGTTGGCGGTGGGGTCAGAGGTGTCCAGCTCGGTGCGCTGCTGGCCCGGCTTGCCCAGGCGCACCAGGGCCAAGACGGCCAGCGCCACCATGCCCACCACGGTGATTTCGCCCAGGGTATCGAACCCACGGAAATCCACCAGGGTCACGTTCACTACGTTGTTGCCGCCGCCGCCCTTATAAGAATTTGCCAGGTAGTACGGCGAGATGGACTCCTTGAGGCTGGGCTGGCTCGCCAGCACCAGCACAAATGTGGCTGTGCCGCTGGCTACGGCCAGGAGGATGTCGCTGAAGTACTGCGGGCGCGTGCGCGGCAGCGAGCGGATGCCCGGCAGGTAACGGAAGGCCAGCAGGAACAGCACCACCGTGACCGTTTCGATCACCATCTGCGTAAGGGCAAGGTCGGGGGCGCGGAAAAACAAAAAGGCGGCGGCGGTGCCCAGGCCGGTCAGGCCCATCAGGATCACGGCGGTCATGCGGTTGCGGGCCAGCGCCACGCCTACGCCGCCGGCCAGAAGCAGCACCAAGATCAGCAGCAGGCTAAACGAGAAGTCCCACTCCAGGCCCAGCGGCTGCGGGGCGCGCAGCAGCGCGTAGGCCAGCAGCCCCCCCGCAGCGAACAGGCTGAAGCGCAGCTGACTGGGCAGCGCCAGCCCCTGGGTGCGCAAAATCACCGCTGTGGCGAACACGTCCAGCCATTCCTTGAGGCCGTAGTAAGCGGTGTTGGCATTCCAGCTGGGCGTCAGCCGGCGCTGCATGGCAGCGAATTCGTCGCGGCGCCACCACACAAAAGCGGCAATGGCCCAGGTGACCAGCGTGGCGACCAGCGCCGGGGTCACGCCGTGCCACAGCGCCAAGTGCGGGTGATCGTCGCCCAGGGCGAAAAAGCTGGCGGTCAGGTGGGTCAGCCACTCGACCGAGCCGGGCAGCACCCCGAACAGCGTGGCCGCGACCACCAGCGCAGCCACCGGAGCCAAGATGGCGTCGCTGGGGCGCTCGGGGCGCTTGTTGCCGGGGTGGCGCAGTTCACCGAACCACACCGACATAAAGCGGGCCGTGTAGGCGATGGTCAGGGCGCTGCCCACCACCGCCACCAGAATGAACGGCAGGCCCTGGTGAATCATCGCTTCAAAGAACAGCTCCTTGGAAATAAAGCCGCCCAGTGGGGGGATACCGGCCATGCTCAGCGCGGCCAGCACAGCCAGCACGAAGGTGATCGGGAATACCCGGCGCAGGCCGCCCAGCTGGGGAATCTCGCGGGTGCCGGTTTCGTGGTCAATGATGCCCACCACGAAAAACAGCGCGGCCTTGAACGCAGCGTGGTTCAGCAGGTGCGCGGTGCCGGCAAAGCGGCCCTCGGGGTCGGCCAGGCCGTACAGGCTCATCAGCAGGCCCAGCTGCGAGATGGTGGAAAAGGCCAGCAGCGCCTTGAGGTCGGTCTGGCGCAGGGCAAGGTAACTGCCCCAGGTCATGGTCGCCAGGCCCACCGGCACGATAATGGCGGCCCACAGCGGATGTCCGCCGAACAGCAGCCCGAATTTGGCAACCAGCAGCACGCCCGCTTTGACCATGGTGGCCGAGTGCAAAAAGGCGCTGACCGGCGTGGGCGCTTCCATCGCGGTGGGCAGCCACAGGTGAAACGGCAGCTGCGCCGACTTGGTAAAGGCCGCCAGCAGGGTGAGCAGCATGGCCGGGATAAAGAGCGGCGAGGCTTGCAGGGCAGCGAGGTCAATCTCCGAAAGATAAAAGCTGCCCCCCGCCGTGCCGATGATGGCGACGGCGGCCAGCAGGGCCAGCCCGCCCAGGGCCGATACCAGAAACGCCTTGATGGCGCCGTCACGGGCCGCCGCACGGAAGTGCCACAGCCCGATCAGCAGGAATGAGGTGATAGAGGTCAGTTCCCAAAAGCCGAACAGCCCGATCAGGTTGTCGGACAGCACCAGCCCCAGCATGGAGCCGCCGAACAGCAGCAGATACGAGTAAAAGCGGGCAAAGCGCTCGTTGCTGGACAGGTAGCTGACCGAGTACAGGCTGGCAAGGGTGCCGATCACACCGATCAGCACGGCGAACAGCAGCGAAAAGCCGTCGCCCCGGAACCCCAGTTCCAAGCCCAGGGTGGGCACCCAGGCCAGGCTTTCGCGCAGGGGCTCGGCGGCGGGCATGCCCGACAGGGGCAAAGCCAGCAGCAGCGCCGGCACGAAGCTCAGTGCGGCCAGGTAGCCGGTGCGGCGGCCCAGCTTTAGCCCAGCCCAAGCGACCACGGCAGACATCAGAAATGGGAAGAAGACAGCGAGAATCAAGCGCGGCTCCTTTCGGCGGCTCTGCGCGGCCCGGCAGTGGCAAGGCCGGGGGGCGACGGCGGCAAGGTGAAAATGGCGGATATGGTCATGGCCCTCCTGACAGGTGACAAAGTGAAGAGTGGGAAGCCGGGTGGCCTGTCACCGGGCGGTCGCCCAGGCGGGGCCGGCTTCCAGATGCAATGTCGTTGCTGCACCGATACTAGAGCAGTCCGGGCGGCGCGGTATTTTGCGGGTGGCCCGCTGGGGCCGGCGCCCGGCAGGGAAGCTGTCCCGGTCCCCGGACGCATAAGGTGGCCCGGCGGCCCGCAACAACACCTGCACCACCCCCCCGTGATGCCCAGCCGCTGCTGCTTGGGCAGCGGCCTTGCCTCGGGCACCGGCTCCGCAGGGCCGGCCCCAACCGAGAGTCCAGTGTATCAAGCGTGCTGCGGCCTTCCGAAGCCGCAGTGCTCCACGGTCCATTCATACGGCGCCGCTGCCCTGTAGGCAGAGGCGGGCGGCAGGGGCGCAGGCTGCACAAGCGCCGGACACAGCAGCGCTGGGCGCGGTGGGCTAAGGTGGGAAGGTGACCGTTTCCCCGCCTGCTCCCGCCTACGGCCTGGTCTGCCTGACCGCCGGCCCGGAGGTGCGTTTCCGGACCATTACCCGCACCCGCTACCTGGCCCTGACGGACGCTGAGAAGCGCGAAAAGCTGCGCGACATCTACGGCAGTAATATTCACCGCCTGGGGGTGGCCGCCGAGTTTTGCGCCGAGCGGGGCATTCGGCTGTACCGGCTGAGCAGCAGCCTCTTTCCCATGCTGGACCTGCGGCATGAAGGCACCGAGGACCAGATTTCCGGTGAAGTCTTTGCTGAGCTGGCTGTGCAGCTGCGTGCGGCGGGCGCGGCGTTCACGGCGGCGGGTATCCGCACGCTGATGCACCCGGAGCAGTTCATCGTGCTGAACAGTGAGCGGCCCGAGGTGCGCGAAAGCAGCCTGCACGCCCTGAGTGTGCATGCCCGCGTGATGGACGCGCTGGGTCTGGAGCGCAGCCCCTGGAACCTGCTGCTGCTGCATGGCGGCAAGGGCGGACGCGGAGCCGAGCTGGCGGCCCTGATTCCCGACTTGCCGGACGCTATCCGCCTGCGCCTGGGCCTGGAAAATGATGAGCGCGCCTTCGGGGCCGCCGACCTGCTGCCGGTCTGTGAGGCCACCGGCACGCCGTTTGTGTTTGACGCCCACCATCAGGTCGTGCATGAGCGCTTGCCCGACTATGAACACCCCAGCCTGCGCGAGTGGGTCTTGCGGGCGCGGGACACCTGGCAGCCGCCAAGGTGGCAGCTGGTGCACCTGAGCAACGGCATAGACGGCCCGCATGACCGCCGCCACTCGTGGCTGATTGCCGATGTGCCCAGCAGCTACGCGGACGTGCCCTGGATTGAGGTAGAGGCCAAAGGGAAAGAAGAAGCAGTGGCGGCGCTGATGAATGGGGAAGTGGGATGACTGAATAAACTGCGAAGTGCCTGGAAATGAGCAAATAATTTTGCCGCGCTACACTGCCCGGCATGACCGACCGCGCCCCGCTGGAACTGGTGGACCCAATGACCTATACCCGGCCAGGGGAGGACTGGCCGAACCTGTACCCACTCCCCGTGGCCGCCCATCCAAACGGGCCACGGGACGCCGGAGCGCATGCCGTCTGGGCCGATTACTGGGTGCTGCCCAAGGCGCCGCTGATGGTCACGGCTGAATTGGCCTGGGAAGCCACCGCCACGCGGGAGCCGGGGCCGCACCATCTGGACGCCGCCCTGAGCGTGGCCCAGTTGCGGGCCGCCGATATGCCTTGGCGCCTGGACCCTTCCGGCGCCTCAGTCATTCCCCTGCCGCTGGCCCTGCTGGGCGTGGTCAGGGTGGACGAGACACCCCGGCGGCGCAAGACCTGGCCCAAGCTGCCGGTGTGGGCCGCGACCCCGTTTCAGCAGGTCGCGCCGGGCCGCTTCTCGGCGCTGTGTGTGGGTCATCTGGGGGCCGTGGGGGAGCTGGTCAGCTACCTGCACGAGATCGGCGCGACCCCGGCCCGCTTCAGCGTGGAGCTGGCGCCCATGTCAGAATCTGACGCCCTTGACGCCATTCGGCAGGCGCGCCCGATGCCGGGACGGGACACCCGCTGGACCCCGCCCTACTGGTTTGACTGGGAAAACCGATTCGACAGGGCGCCGGATACCGGGGCCGACCATAAGCAGCCCACCGAGGACTTAGGCCCGGCAGGAAGAACCTGATTCGGTGAGATGTCAGATGATGGGGTCACACTCTTATGATTCGGCATGAGTGAGACATATCTCAATCTCCAGAAGTCTTGTATGTGCGGATCATCTTAAAGGGCATCCTCTCACTCCGGCCACCCCGTCACCCCATCCACCTCTGCCGGCCACTGCGCCTCTAGTTCCACCCGCTTCCCATCCTCCAGCCACAGCTCACGCACGGGTACGACGCCCACCCCGCTGCCGCAAATCCAGGCGCGGGTGAGGTGGGGCAGCTCGGCCAGGGCCACAGGCCGCTCGCTGAACTTTTTGCCGGCCAGATGGTGCGCCCGTGTCACGCTGGGCAGGCCACCCGCCGGCACCACCAGCTCGCCGCCCAGCTCCAGCAGTGGGGCGGTGCGGCTGCCGTCTGCGAGCGTATCTGCCAGCCGCAACCAGCCCTCAAAGGCGCCTGCGGCCTTTGCTTTGGCGGCGGCCAGGCGGTAGGGCAGGTAGTTGCCGGTCTTGTGCGCGGCCAGTTGCGGGTGGACTTGCCAGGAGGTCAGCGCCACGCTCACGCCCGCTCGGGGTTTGGGGCCAGCGTCTAGCGCGGCGTGGCTCCAGTACAGCCCGTCCGCCGTCAGCGTGAGCCGCAGCAGACCCCACGCCAGCGGCTCTAGCTTGGGCGGCTCAGTCCCACGCGGGACAGGCAAGCCCAGCAGCGCCGCCGTTGCCGAGAGCCGCGCCAAGTGCTCGGGCCACAGCAGCGGCTGGCCCCGGCGGGTGCGGATGGTGGTAAAGGCGGAAGCGCCGTGCAGCGCGGCAGGCGCACTGAGGGCAGCGGGCAGCGGGCTAAGAGACAGCATTTTTTGGGCCCTCGGCGGGCTGCTCTGGTCCCTTGGCGGCACGCTGCGCCAGCCGCAGCCAGTTGCCCAGCAGCACCCTCCCATACGGACTCAGCACGCTTTCGGGGTGGAACTGCACCGCCCAGGCCGGTTGCCCCGGCACTTCCAGCGCCTGCACCACGCCGCCTTTCCCATGCACACTGCCGCTTCTGGCCGTAATCAGTGCGTCATCCAGCCCTTCAACCACCAGCGAGTGATAGCGCCCGAACTCGGCGCCCTGCGGAATGCCGGCCCACAGGCCCGTGCCTGCGTGCTGCATCGCTTCGGGGCGGCCATGCACCGGCTGCCCGCGCACCACCCGCCCGCCCAGCACCTCGCCCAGCGCCTGATGGCCCAGGCACACGCCCAGCAGCGGAATGCGCC
>JAUNHF010000032.1 GCA_030524065.1 Deinococcus sp. | reverse complement strand
GTTCAGGGGATCACAGCGGAGTTCCAGTCGGCGAAAGCCTAGGCCGCCGTGCTCCTGCGCGGCCAGCCCAAAGTGGGTCAGGGCCTGCGCCACCTCTAGCGCGTAGCCCTGGCCGGTGTGAGGAGTTGCTACCCAGTAGCCAATTTCCCCTTTGGGCACCCGCCAGTCCAGCGCGTGAAAGCCGCTTGACCCGATAAACTCCCGCCCTGCCGCGTCCCAGACGTGGTAACGCAACTGCTCGCCGCTGGCAAAACGCTCGGCGGCCCCGGCTAGATTTTCACGAATCTGCGCCAGCGTCGGCTCCTCCTGCGCCCAGACCATCGAGCGCCGCAGCTCGGTGCGTGAGGCCAGTTGCGCGGCCAAAGAAGCTTCGGCGTCGGCAGGGTCGGGGGCACGGAGCAGCAGCCGCGACGTGCGGAGTTCGCGCGGGAAGTGGGCCGGCTTCACTCCTCCGCCGGTTCCTCGTAGCGGTAGCGCTCGATGCCCAGGCAACGGCCCCCGGAAATCTCAAGGCTGACTCCATTGAGCATGGCGGGACCTTCCGCCACCTGAAAGCGGTGCCGGCGCTCGGTCAAGAAGGCTTGCAGCGGCTCGGCGGGGTTCGCGCCGATCACGCTGTTCACCGGCCCGGTAAAGCCGGCGTCGGTCTGAAAGCCGGTGCCACCGGGCAAGATGCGGGTGTCGGCGGTGGCGACGTGGGTATGCGTGCCGATCACAGCGGCCACGCGGCCGTCCAGGTGCCAGCCCATCGCGGCCTTTTCGCTGGTGGTTTCGGCGTGAAAATCCACGAACACGCTGCCCAGGTCGTCGCGCTCCAGCAGCTTGTCCACCGCCGTAAAGGGATTGGCGCTTTCGCCCATAAAGACCCGGCCCAGCAGGTTCACCACGGTCAGGCGCTCGCCGGCCTCGCCCACCTCAAAGGTGCGCCAGCCCACGCCCGGCGTCTGCGGGTCCGAGTAGTTCAGCGGCCGCACGATGGGAAATTTGTTCGGCTGCCCCAGCAGCAGCCCGATATCCTTGTGGTCCCAGGCGTGATTGCCCAGTGTCAGGCAGTGGGCGCCCGCTTCCAGCAGCCGGGTGGCGGCGTCAAAATGCACGCCGAACCCCCCAGCAGAGTTCTCGGCGTTCACGATCACAAAGTCATAGCCTGGGGCAATCAGCGGCAGGTGCTCGCCCGCCACCCGCCGCCCTGGCTGTCCATACACGTCACCCACAAAAAGAACCTTCATCGCGTGTCAGCTTAGCGCGGCGCTGGGACCGGAAGCTGGGCACCTTGGCTCGCCGCCTTGCCCTCTACCCATTGGATAACGGTCTGAAGAAGCCCCCAAGTTTATGTTGGGGGGGTCTGCTGCAAGGCTGTGGATTGAGTCACGTCCAGCCGCACCTCGCCGCCCTTGACTCCCACCTTTACAGCGCCGCCTCCGCGCAGTTCCCCAAACAGCAGGGCGTCGGCCAGCGGGCGCGAGAGCCGCTCCTCAATCACCCGGCCCAGCGGGCGGGCGCCCAGCGCCGGGTCGTAGCCCAGTTCGCCCAGACGGGCGCGGGCGGCGGGGGAGACGCTCAGGCGCACGCCCCGCTCGGCCAGCCGCCCACGCAGCTCGGCCACGAACTTGTCCACCACCTGTCCCATGACCGAAGGGGCCAGCGGGCGGAAGTACAACGTGGCGTCCAGCCGGTTGCGGAACTCTGGCGTGAAGGCGCGCTTCACCGCCGCTTCCTGCTGCCCCTGGGCGCTGCGTGTCCCAAAGCCCACCAGCCCGCTGGCGGCTTCGGCGGCGCCCGCATTGGTCGTAAAGATAACGATGCAGCCGCGTGCATCCACCTTTTTGCCGGTGTGGTCGGTCAGGGTGCCGTAGTCCATCAGCTGCAAAAAGAGGTTGTACACGTCCGGGTGCGCCTTTTCGATTTCATCGAACAGCAGCACCGAGTGGGGGTCTTTGCTGACCGCATCGGTGAGCAGCCCGCCCTGGTCAAAGCCCACGTAGCCGGGAGGAGCCCCGATCAGGCGCGCCGCCGAGTGGCTTTCCTGATACTCCGACATGTCAAAGCGCGAGAGTGTCAGTCCCAGCCGGTCGGCCAGGGCGCGGGCCAGCTCGGTCTTGCCCACGCCCGTAGGCCCGGCAAACAGAAACGCGCCCTGCACCTTGCCCTCGGCGCGCAGGCCGGCGCGGGCCAGCTTGACCGCGTGGCTGACCGCCTGCACCGCTTCGTCCTGGCCGTATACGCGGGCTTTCAGGTCGGCTTCCAGCGTGGCGAGGCTCTGGGCTTCATCCGCCCGGACGGTGCCCAGCGGCACGCGGGCCAGGCGCGAGACAGTGGCTTCGATGTCCTCCGCGCTGATTTCGCCGCCCTCGCCCCGGCTGGAGCGGGCCGCCCCTGCCTCGTCCAGCACGTCAATGGCCTTGTCGGGGAGGAAGCGGTCCTTGAGATGGCGCACGCTCAGGCGCACCGCCGTTTCCAGGGCTTCGTCCGTGTAGCTGACCCTGTGATGCTCGGCGTAATGGCCGCTCAGCCCCCGGATAATCTCCAGCGCTTCGGCTTCGCTCGGCTCGGGCACCGTCACCGTGCTAAAGCGCCGCCACAGCGCCCGGTCCGCTTCCAGGTGGCGCAGTTCGGCGGGGGTGGTGGCTCCCAGCACCCGCAAGCTGCCGCGTGCTAGCGCCGGCTTGAGCAGGCCCGCCGCGTCCATGCTGCCGCCCTCAGTGCGCCCGGCCCCCACCAGCATGTGCAGTTCGTCTACAAACAGTACGGCGTTTTGGCCTTCAAGCTCGCGCAGAAGATTCTTGAGCCGCTCCTCGAAGTCGCCCCGGTAGCGGGTGCCAGCGGTCAGGGCGCCCAGGTCCAGGGCGTACACGCTGGCGCCCTGCAAGAAAGGGGGCACGTCGGCGCTGGCGATGCGCTGCGCCAGACCCTCGGCCAGCGCGGTTTTGCCCACGCCGGGTTCGCCCACCAGCACGGGGTTGTTCTTTTGGCGTCGCGCCAGGATGTGCAGCGTGCGCTCCAGCTCCGCCGCCCGCCCGATCAGGGGATCAAAGCGGCCCGCCTGCGCCCCGGCGGTCAGGTCGTCCGCGTAGGCTTCCAGCGCTGAAACTGGCTCTGCCCCTGCGGCGTGCTCCACGCTGCCCGCCTCAGCGGCGCCCCGGTGGCTTCCTCCCAGCCCGTGCGACAGGTATTCCAGCACCGCCAGGCGGGTTACGCCCTGGGTTTCCAGCGCCCAGCGGGCAAAGCTGTCTTCTTCTTCCAGCAGCTCGGCCAGCACCCGCGCTCCGGTGGCCTGCTCAGTTTCCTTGCTGCTGGCGTGCAGTTGCAGCACCGCGCCCTGCACCACCCGGTGAAAGCCGGCGCTAAATTCGCGCACGTCGTCGGCACCCTCTACACTCCCGAAAGTCGCCAGCACACCTTCAAGGTCGCTTTGCAGGCGTCCCAGGTCCACTCCCAGCGCGTGAAAAGCGCCCACCGCGTCCGGGTCGTGGGTCAGTGCCAGCAACAGATGCTCGGGGGTGATGTACTCGTGTCCGGCCTGCCGGGCATAGTCGGCGGCCCGGCCAATCGAGACTTGCAGGGAATCGGAAATCACAGCGGGCCGGTCCGTTGGCTGGAAGATGGGGGAAAGCCCGCAGGCAGAGTGGGGACGGTCATGCCCCAAGTCTAGAGCAGGGGTTCGGGCGACACCGTGCCCAGCAAGGCACCCAGCCCAGCGGAAAACAAGGCTTTATCTGCCGTCCTGCCGGGCGTTTGGCGTCTGCGCTGCTCGGTCCACGGGGCTCTGGCGGCCAGGTTCTCCCAGAAGGCCCCACCGAAAAGGGCACCTCAGCGGCGGCCGCCCCCGGCGTTGGGATTCTCCTGCCACCATTTCACGGTGTCCTCGACCGTCTGGTGGATGGGCCGCACCGTATAGCCCAGCTCGGTGCGGGCTTTGTTCCAGTCCAGGCGGTAGGGCCAGCAGGGTTTCCAGGCTGTAAGGCGTCAGCACTGGGCGCACGCCCCGGCGTTTGCTGCCCCACAGGCTGACCCTGGCAACGTGATGGGCCAGGAACAGCGGCAGTAGCGTGACCCGTGCGCGGCCGTGCGCCTGGTGCATCACCTGCCGCGCCATTTCGGCCATCTCGGTCCACTCGTTGCCCAGCAGATAAGCCTCACCGCGCTGGCCCCGTTCCAGCACCAGGCGCAGGCCCTCGGCCACGTCGCGCACGTCCACAAAATCGTAGCCGCCCGGCAACATCATGGTCGCAGGCTTGGTAATCCACTTGCGGAAGTTGGTGCCCACCTCGCTGCGCTTGAAGTCGAACGGCCCGAACACGCCGCTGGGCGCCGCCACCACCGTATCCAGCTCGGATGAGGCGTCCAGCACCAGGCGGGTGGCGGCCGCCTTGGTGCGCTCGTAGGGAGCGGAGCTTTGCTCGGCAAGGGGCACCCGTTCGTCCAGCAAAGGGCCGCTGGGCCGGGCAAAAGCGTGGACGCTGCCCACATACAGCAACCGCTGCACCTGGGCCGCCTTGCTCGCTTCAATGATGTTGCGCGTTCCTTCCACGTTCACGCGCTGGATCACGTCCTCGGCGGCGTCCCCGATGCTGACCAGCGAGGCAAGGTGCATCACCCGGCTCACGCCCTGAAAGGCGGCGGGCAGCATCTCGGGCCGGGTGATGTCGGCCTCGACAATCTCGACCTTCAGGCCGGCCAGCGGCGTGCGGTCCTCACCGGGGAGAACCATCGCCCGAATATCGGTGTAGCCGCGCTCTAGGAGGTGGCGGATCAGAACATTTCCAAGGTGTCCGGCCGCCCCGGTGATGAGTAACATGAAGCCAGTATTGGCTTCCGGGGCCACACAACTATGACAGGGGGCCGCCGCCCTCCGGCTCGGCCACCAGCCGCAGGGGGAACCCGGCGGCCCGCGCCTCGGCCGTGACCTGGGCCACCTTGGTTTCCGCGATGTCGCGGGTGTACACGCCTGCCACGCCCTGGCCCTTGTGGTGCACCGCCAGCATAATCATCTGCGCTTCGGCCTCGGACCGGTGGAAGTGACCCATCAGCACCTCGACCACAAAATCCATCGGGGTGTAGTCATCGTTCAGCAGCAGCACCCGCCACAGCCGGGGGCGCTCGGTGTGGGTGCGTTCCAGCGTCTGGGTGTGGGACGTAACATCGGGGCGGGTCATGCTGCTCAGTGTAGAGGCTAGGCGTAACCGTCAGTCCCCGTCTGCCCCGGTCAGGTCCAGCCACATGCCGTGCGCCCGCAGCAGCTGGCCGCCTATGCACATGGCATGCGGCTCGGTGCCCCATACCCGGAAGCCCAGCGATTCGTACAGACGCCGGGCAGGGGCCTGAGTTTCCATCACAAACAGGTGGACGCTCTGCACGCCCGGCAACTCGCGGGCGTAAGCGGTGGCTGCGGTGAGAAGTGCCCGCCCCACGCCCTGGCCCTGGGCGCGGGCCAGCACACCCATGCCGAACACCTCGGCGCGGTGGCGCAGCCGTGGCCTCTGCTCACGCACCAGGGTGCAGACACCGATCAGCTCCTTGCCGTCCCACGCCCCAAAAGTCACGTTTTCCGGGTCGGGCCTGAGCCGCTCGGCGACGGCGTCCAGTGGGCGCTCAGCAAATTCCTCGGCGGTGGTCAAAAAAGCAGCGGGCGCTTCCCGCAGCATCTGAAGTCGGGCGGCGCGGTAAGCCTCGGCGTCGGCGGGGGTCAGGGGGCGCAGTTCGGGCATGGCTCAGGGTAGCCGAAGCGGGCTGTGCACCGGGATTCGCCACATGGCCTATCTGGTGGCCCCGCCCAGCTTGCCTTCTTGGGGGGGACTCCTTCTTTGGAGGGACGCTGGCCCCCAGCCACACTTCTAGGCTTAGGGCATGAGCACTTCTGCAACGTCTTGGATGGACCGGCCTCAGCGCTGGCTGGCGGCCTGGCAGGCCACCCGGCTGGCCCTGCCTTTTACCTGGCTGACCCGCGTGTTGCTGTGGCTGGCTTTCTTGCCTTCGGGCTGGGGCAAGCTGATGGGGTATCCGTTTACGGTGCTGCCCCTGAGTGACCCGGTCGGCTACTTTTTTGATGCGCTGCTGCGGACCGGCAGCTACTACCAGTTCATCGGGGCCGCGCAGCTGCTGGCCGGCGTGCTGATTCTGATTCCGCGCACGGCGGCGGTGGGGGCCATTTTGTACCTGTGCCTGATCACCAATATTTTTGTGATTACGGTCAGCATGGATTTCGGGGCTACGCCCATCATCACCGGTCTGATGCTGCTGGCGGCGCTGTACCTGCTGGCCTGGGAATATCCACGCTGGCGCAGCTTGCTGGAACCGGCCCGCTCAGCCTGAGGCCGCCTTGTCCTCAGAGGCCAACCTACCCCCAGCGGGTGGGGTCAGGCGCACCGCTTGCAGGGCGAGCAGCGTGGCCGCCACGTCCAGCAGGCCCGACAGGCCGTAGACCAGCTGATCTGTCTGGGAAGGACTGACACTGAGCCCGGTAATCGGCACCACGTTGACCACGGTCATGCCCAGCGTCAGGGCCGCCGAGAGGTTCAGCCAGTCTTCGAGCTGCTGCCTGGCCCGTTCTGCGGCGGGGCCTGCATTCGCCGCACCCATAGACGTATCTGCCGGCGTGGCCCAGCGCACCAGCCAGAAAAACACCATGTAGCTGGCAATGATGCTGGCTCCCCAGATGGTCATGAGGGCGGTCAGGGCCACCGGATGCGCCTGCGAGGCTCCGCCGGCGAGGCCAAGGGCAGTCAGGCCCCACAGCATCCCCCGGAAAGAAGTCAGCAGCGGAAAGGCCAGGGCCAGGGCGCGCCGCACCCGGTCCAGGTACTCGCCCGGCACCGTGCCCGCGCCCAGGGTGAGCCGGCCCAGCAGCAGCGCCCACCACAGGGTGGCAATGCCGGTCAGAAACTGGTGCCCGGCGTCCAGCCAACTGCCCAGGCTGGAGCGGGTGCTCAGCGCGTAGCCGGCTGCCAGAAACAGCCCCAGCACCTGCGCGGCCAGCAGGATCAGGGCGGCCGTGCGCCACCCGTTGCTGGGCTGCCGGGCCGTCACCTTCAGGCCTCCAGCCGCTGGCTGAGCAGTTCGCGCACCTGGGCGGGGTTGGCCTTGCCGCCGGTGGCTTTCATCACGGCGCCAAACAGCGCGTTGATGGCTTTTGCGTTGCCGGCACGCACCTGCGCCACCGTATCCGGGTCGGCGGCCATCGCGGCGTCAATGGCAGCTTCCAGCTCACCCGCGCCCGCCTGTCCCAGCAGACCCCGGCTTTCGGCCAGGGCGCGGGGCGAGTGGCCCTGCACCACGTCTGGCAGCAGGTCCTTGGCACTGCGTCCGGTCAGGTCGCCGCCCTCCACCAGCAAGACCAGCTCGGCCAGATCAGCGGGGCGCAGTGGAGTGTCCTGCAAAGCTGCGCCTTCAGCCAGCACACCGGGCACCTCACTCAGCAGCCAGTTGGCGAGCTTCTGAACGGGCGCGTTGCCTGAAGCCAGCGCCGCGTCCAGAAAGTGGCTGAGGTGCACGTCCATGCTCACCGTGCGGGCGTCGGACTCGCGCAGCCCAGCTGTACGGTAGCGCTCCAGCTTCTGCGCGGGCAGCTCGGGCATCCGCGAGCGCACGTCGGCGGCCCACTCCGGCGTGATGTGCAGCTCCGGCAGGTCCGGCTCGGCCATGTAGCGGTAGTCGGCCTCGCCCTCCTTGGTCCGCATCAAAAAGGTCTTGCCGCCGCCCTCGTCCCAGCCCAGCGTGTCCTGGGTGATGGCCTCGCCGGCCGCCAGCTGGCGGGCCTGGCGCTGCCACGCGTACGGGATGGCGCGCTCTCCGCTGCGGAACGAATTGAGGTGTTTGCCCTCCACCTTGGTGCCCCATGGTTCGCCGGGTTTGTGCAGGCTGATGTTCACGTCGCAGCGCATCTGCCCGTCTTCGGGGCTGGCCTCACTGACCCCCAGGGCGCGGGCAATCGCCTGCACCGTCTCCAGAAAAGCGCGGGCGTGCGTGCCGCTCCTGATGTCCGGCTCGGTGACCATCTCGATCAGGGGCGTGCCGGCGCGGTTGAGGTCCAGTTCCGAGTAAGGCGCGTAGGCGGGGTGCAGCAGCTTGCCAGCGTCTTCTTCCAAGTGGGCGCGGGTGATGCCCACCCGGCCGCCTTCCACGTCCAGGTATCCGCCGTGCGCCACAGGCTTGTCCCACTGCGACAGCTGAAAGTTCTTGGCCGAATCCGGATAAAAATAGTGCTTGCGGTGAAACTGTGTCACGCCTTCTACCGTGCAGTTCAGCCCCAGCCCAAAGCGCAGCGCCAGTTCCAGCGCCTGGGCGTTGAGCACCGGCAGCGTGCCGGGCAGGCCCAAGCTGACCGGGTCCGTGAAGCTGTTCGGCTCGGCGCCGTGGTAGTCGGCGGGGCAAGCGCTGAGCAGTTTGGAGCGGGTGGTCAGTTGCAGGTGGACTTCCAGCCCGATCACGGCCTGATAGCCAGTGTGCTGGAGCAAAGGGTCGGACGTGCCGGTCATGCTCAGCAGTGTACGGCAGAGGGCAGACGGGGCAAAATGAGGCCGCTTGCCAGGGGAGGGGCGTGTGGCGTGCCGGGCACTGAACCATACCCCCCCCAGCGGGGGGCCGGGGGGGCGGTGCAGGTGGGCGCGGGTCAGCGGGCACCTATCTTTTTTTCTTTTTTCCAGTCCTTATTTCCAGTTCAGGCACTGGCCCTGCTGGCGGCCGCCTACCGAGTTGTCATAAAAGGAGTAGGTCCAGCGGTTGCTCCCGCATTCCAGGTCGCCGCCCACCGCGTTGGCGGCGAAGGCCAGCCGGCCACGGTTGCCGGCGAATTCCACATCGCCGCGCACCCGGTTGTTGCGCAGCGTACCGCCCTGGCCGCGCTCCAGGCTCAGGTCGCCCTGAATCAGGGTGCCGCTGAGGCTGGCCTGCGCGTAGCCCTCGCCCTCTACGCTACCGGTCACGGTGCTGTTGCGCATCACCAGCCGGGAGCCGCGTTCAAACTCCACGTCTCCTTCAATGCGGCTGTTCACCACCGTGCAGGTTCGCCCCGGCGCCACCTTCAGGTCGCCGCGCACCGTCTTGCCGGTGATGGTGCCTGCGCAGCTGACGCTGTCGGCCAGGGCAGTGGGCAGCGCCAGGGCGGCACTCAGGCTCAGGGCGGTGGGCAGCAAAAAGCGTGGTTGTCGCATAGGCTCAGGCTAGCGCCAGGCCATCCGGGCGGGTCTGAGCCTGGCTTGAGGGAGGCTTGGCCTTCTGGGGACGGCCGCGTCTCTGGGCCGCGTCTGCGCAAAGAATGGGCCTGGTCAGGTGGGCCACGCGGCGGCTCCCAGAGCGCTACCCTAAAGGGCGAGATGACCCAGCCTGCGCCCGCGCCCGTTTCTGCTCCGGACACGTCCTCTGTTCCCCCCGCTGCTGGGCCGAGCGGCAGGGCAGCGGGGGTCACGGCGCTGGGGGGCAACCGCGCCGCGCTGACCATCCTGCTGATCCAGGCGGTCGGCGGTCCCCTCCTGATGACCCGCTTTGGCATGGACACGGTGCTGGCCTTTATTGTGACCATCGCGGTGAACCTGACGCTGCTGCTGACCCTGTTTGGGCGTGAATTCGCGGCGCTGCGGGCCGATTCACGCTGGCGGACTCCGCCCAGCTGGGGCCTGGCGCTGGCCGTCTTTATCGTGGCTTTTATCGCTTCGCGGGCCTGGTCGGCGGCGGCGCTGGCCGTGTTCCCCGACCTGCCGGTGCCCGATACCGTGCCGGCGCTGGCGTCTTCCTCGGCTGGGGCGTGGCTGATGGTGCTGACCGGGGGCGTGCTGGTGCCGATCATTGAGGAAATCGCCTTTCGTGGACTGATGCTGCGCGGCCACGAGCGGGCGGCAGGTTTCGGGGTCGCTGCGCTGACCACCACCTTCGCTTTTGCGCTGGCGCACGGGGTGCCGCTCAGCGTGGCGGGTATCTTGCCGCTGGCCTACGCGCTGGCGCGGCTGGCGCAGCACACCGGCAGCCTCTGGAACAGCGTGATCGTGCATGTGCTGAACAATGCGCTGGTCCTGGGACTGGTGGCAGCCCTGGGCGACCGGCTCCCGCTGGACGAGATGCAGGCGGGGGCCGGGACCGGCGAAGCGGCGCTCAGCGACCTTGGCCCGGCGGTGGCCGCTGGCGCCTTTGTGCTGGGTGCCGGGCTGCTCTGGGTGCTCCACCTGTGGCTGACCCCCAGGGCCGACCCCCAGGAGCGCGCTGCCCCCGGCCCCTGGCTGAGCGGGGCCTACGCCGTGATTCTGCTGTTTGGCCTGCTGGGCGCGGCGCTGTCGTTTCCTGCCGTGGGGGAGTGGGTGCGTGAACTGATCACGGCCCGTCAGGCCCTGCCGGTTCCCTGAGCGCGGCGATATACGCCTGGGCCGCCACCAGCGAAGCGCCGGAATACTCCCGGTAGCGCCGGATGGCGGCCACGTCCTCGCTCCGGCGCAGCAGCTCCAGCAGTTCGGCCCTCTGCGCGGGCGAGATGGGGCGGGGCGGATCGCTCGGCACTGGCGCTTTGCTGCGTAAAAACAGTGCCAGTCCCAGGTAAGCGGCGGCCACTGCGCCGGCCAGCGCCCAGAATTGATACAGTTCGCTCATCTCTGCCCCCTTTCAGAACAGGACCGGACCCTGTCCCCAGAAACGCCGCAGTGCCCAGAGGCCAATCAGGAGGTTCAGGACAAACTTGGCCGCCATGCCGGTCAGCAGGCCCACCAGCGTGCCAAAAGCGCTGCGGGCGGCTTGTTCTACCGGGCGGCGCACCAGCAGCAGTTCGGCGGCAAACGCGCCCAGCAGCGGCCCGACCAGAATGCCCAGCGGCCCCAGCAGCAGCCCTACCAGGCTGCCGGCGATGGCGCCCCACATGGCCTGTTTGCTGCCCCCGTAGCGGCCCGCGCCCCACGCCGTGGCAATGTTGTCGGCAAAGCTGGACACCAGTGTCAGGACAACCAGTACCGCCAGGAAGATGGCGTCGCCCGTGCCGCTGTAGCCTTTGATCCATACGCCAGCGGCGCCGCCGACCAGCAACAGGGCGGTGGCCGGAATCACCGGAATAAAGGTGCCGACCAGGGCCAGCAGCCACAGCGCCAGAAAAACGAGAAAAGCGAGCGTCATGAGGCTCAGGGTAGCGTCCGGCGGGACGGCCCGGCCCAGGCCACCTTCTGCCTGTGCCACAAAGGGGAACACCCGCCCTGAGCTATGCTAGAGGCCTGTCAAAATCTGTAATTGTGGCGGCG
>JAUNHF010000031.1 GCA_030524065.1 Deinococcus sp. | reverse complement strand
CCAGCCTTTTTACCCGCCAGGAGCGCCTTTAGACGAAGTTGTCACCTACTGAGGAACACCAGATATGACACGGGATGGCGAGAATCTCGCCATCCCAAAATCCGCAAACGTATTGAAACAGTCTTCTCTGCGCTTGTGGAAGCTCAAATCCGCTCTGCCCAAACCAAAACCCTGGGTTCACTTAAGCTCCGCGTCGTCTTAGCCGTACTCGCCCACAATCTTGCTAGGCCCTAAACGGCGTAAAAAATCCAGCGTGTGGATGGATTGGGCATCAAAAATGTGGCGGTGTGCAGCGTAATACTGCGACAGTGCCGCCAACGCTTTTGCATCAAGCTGCCAAGCCTTGACCCCCGTTTCTGCGGCTAATCCGTTAAACACAAAGGTATCCAGCGCGGGTACATTGCCAAACACGCCCAGCATGACTTTGGTGGTCAGCGTCACCGACGCCTGCGCCTCTATCCCCTGTGTCAGCGCCGCCGCAATCTGGCGTTCATAGCTCAATAGGCGGGCTACATTTTCGGCGCTGTATTCGTCTATATCTATGGCCCAGACTTCTTCAGGCGTAGCAGCGATAACCTCAATCAGCGGGATGTAGTGGCGGGCGCTACGGCCCAGTAAAAAGGCTTTGCCACGGAACATACCCCAGCTCGCCAGGTAAAAGCCAAGGTGCAAACACGCCTGTGGCAGATGTTCTGGCTCGCACAACTGGCTCAACTGCTGGCTTTCGCGAAAGGACTGAAAATAGTTGTAACAGTAGTCAAACGAAGCTTCGCGGTCTTCGGGTTGCCGGTGACCGAGAAAAGCCGCAATGTCGGTCTGGAGCTGGGTCATGCTCTCAATAATGGTACCTAATTCACCTTTGCGTCATCTTGAGCCGTCGCCGCCCTCGCACAACTGCCCTAAACTGAATGCTCCATGGCTGGCCCCGACCCGATGCCCAAGCCCTACGCCGACCACCGCGCTCCCTGGCGGCGGGCCCTGGGCGACATCATCTTTGGGCTGAGCAGCCCCGCCGCCCGGCTGTACGACAAAGCACTGATCTTCCTGATCGTGGCTTCGGTCCTGGCCGTAATGGCCGAAAGTGTCAGCAGCCTTAGCCCCGAGTGGAAGCGCCTCCTGCGCTGGGCCGAGTGGGGCTTTACGGTGATTTTCACGCTGGACTACATCGGCCGGCTGCTGGGAGCGCGGCGACCCCTGCGGTATGCGGGCAGCTTTTACGGCGTCGTGGACCTGCTGACCATCTTGCCCTCATATCTCAGTCTGCTGTTTCCGGGCAGCCAGTACCTGCTGGTGGTGCGGGCGCTGCGGCTGCTGCGCGTGTTCCGGGTGTTCAAGCTGGCCCGTTACACCGACCAAGCAGCCCTGCTGGGCGAGGCGCTGACCGCCAGCCGCGAGCGCATCACCGTGTTCTTTATTTCGGTGCTGTCGCTGGTGATCGTCTTTGGCACGCTGCTGTACCTCATCGAAGGGCCGGAGAACGGATTTACGTCCATTCCCACCTCTATTTACTGGGCGGTGGTCACCGTGACCACGGTGGGCTACGGCGACATCTCACCCAAAACCGGAATGGGCAAATTCCTGGCCAGCCTGGCCATGCTGCTCGGTTACGCCATCATCGCTGTGCCCACCGGGATCGTGACCGTGGGCCTACAAGAAGCCAAAGCAGCCCGCCAGGGCCGGCACTGCCCGCAGTGTGGCCTGAGCAAACACGATGCGGACGCGCATTACTGCAAGCGGTGTGGGGAGAATCTGCCAGGGTAAGCCGCCTGCGCGGGGGTTTTTTGATGGTCCGGCGCCCTTAGCCGATTACCGCGCCCACCTCATGCTGAGCCCCGGACGGGTCAGTTCCTCGTACATGTCCAGCGCGTAGCGGTCAGTCATGCCGGCGATAAAGTCACATACGGTACGCACCTCACCCGCTGCGTCCAGCCGGGCGGCGTACGCTGGCGGCAGCATAGAAGGCCGGGCCAGGTACGCCGCAAAGAGTGTGGTCAGAATCTGCTCGGCCTGGGCCACCTGCACCTCTACGCGCCAGTGGCGGTACAGCCGGGCAAACAGAAACTGCCGCGTCTCGCCCAGCAGGTCAGCCACGGCGGGACTGTGGCCGATCAGATAAGCGCTCTGGGCACGCACCTCGGCCACGCTGCCCACGCCGCTGGCCGCAATGGCCCCAGCACTGGCCCTGGTCAGGTCACCGATCAGAAAGCCCAGCAGTTCGCGGTGCAGCGTGCGGCGCTCCCGCTTGCCCAGGCCCGCGCCCCCCAGGCCGGTGCGGGCCAGCATTTCCCGCCACAGCCTCAGCTCCAGCAGTTCGCCCTCTTGCAGCAGGCTGGAGCGCAGGCCGTCTTCCAGGTCGTGGGCGGTGTAGGCCAGCGCATCGGCCACGTCTACCAGCTGCGCTTCCAGGGTGGGCTGCCCGGCGCCGCCCTCTTCCAAGCGCCCCCCACGCCCGTGTTTGTTCAGACCGTCCAGCACGGTGCGGGTCAAGTTCAGGCCCGGAAAATCCGGGTAGCGGTCTTCCAGCTGCGTCACGATGCGGCGCGCCTGGACATTGTGGTCAAAGCCGCTGCTTTCACCGCGCTGCCTCACCAGCTCATCCAGCAGCCGCTCGCCCGCGTGGCCGTAGGGCGGGTGGCCCAGGTCGTGCGCCAGCGCCTGAGCTTCGGCCAGGGTTTCGTTCAGGCCCAGCCGCAGCGCCGCCGAGCGGGCCACCTGCTGCACTTCCAGCGTGTGGGTCAGCCGGGTGCGGTAGTGGTCGCCGCGCACATTGAGAAACACCTGGGTTTTGTGTTCCAGCCGCCGGAAGGCCCCGGTGTGCAGCACCCGGTCCCGGTCCTTTTGAAAGGCAGTGCGCGATTCGCTTTCGGCTTCGGGATATTCGCGCCCACCAGACTCGGCGCTGCGGGCAGCGTAGGGAGCGAGCGTCGCCGCTTCACGGGCTTCCAGATCGGCGCGGGTGAGCATGGGTCCAAGTATGGCAGACGCCCCCAACCACCCAGAACGCCGCGAATCCCCAAAGGGCGGGCGCGACAGACCGGCGTGACCGGGTCTGGCACAATAGACCCCATGAGCGACCCCGCAGCCCCCGGCGCAGCCAAGACCATCTATGACGGCCACATTATTCGCGTTGAGAAACTGGAGGGCCGCTGGGAAGTGGTGCGTCACGCCGACGCGGTGGCCCTGCTGGTGCTTAATGGGCAGGGCGAAATGCTGTGCGTGCGCCAGCAGCGGCCTGCGGTGGACGCCCTCACGCTGGAAGTGCCCGCTGGCCTGATTGACCCCGGCGAAGAACCGGAGCAGGCCGCCCGGCGCGAGTTGCAGGAGGAAGCCGGCTTTGACGCCGACGTGACGCTGCTGAGCCGCTTTTACGCCAGCCCCGGCTTTAGCGACGAGCTGCTGTACCTGTTCCGCGCCGAGAACCTGCGCGAGTCGCGCCTGCCGATGGACGAAGACGAGGACATTGAGGTGGTGTGGCGCCGCCCCGCCGAAGTCCTGGACGAGCTGCGAGACGGGCACGTGACCGGCGCGGCCACCACCGTCACAGCGGCCCTATTTGCGCTGCGGGCGCTGGCAGGCGCAGGGAAAGGCCAGCCATGAAAACCTACGTGGCTCCCGACCAGCGCCCCGACACCGACACGGTGGTCGCCATCGGGTCCTTTGACGGGGTACACCTGGGGCACCAGGCGCTGCTGGCCCAGCTCAAAGCCAAAGCCCGCGAGTACCGGGTGCCCAGCGTGGTGTACACCTTTGACCCCCCCACCAAGGTGCTGATGAGGGGCGTGGAGTACCTCTCTACCCTGCCCGAAAAGCTGGAACTGCTGACCCTGTACGGCATTGATGAGACGGTGGCGGTGCCGTTCACACCCGAATTCGCGGCCCGCGACAAAGCGGCCTTTCTGGACGACCTGCGCCTGCTGCGGCCCCGCGCCGTGGTGGTGGGCGAGGACTTTTATTTTGGCAAGGCGCGGGCGGGCGGCGTAAACGACCTGCGCGGGCTGACCCGTGACGTGATGGTGGTGCCGATCCACGGGGTGAGCGGCGAGGACATCAAAAGCACCCGCGTGCGCGAATACCTGCGGGAAGGCGACGTGGCGGGCGCGGCGCGGCTGCTGGGCCGGCCTTACGCGGCGCAGGGCGTGGTGGTGCAGGGCGACCAACTGGGCCGCACCATCGGCTACCCCACGGCCAACATCCGCGTGCCAGAGGGCAAGGCGCTGCCACGCGGCGTGTTTGCAGTACGTGTCACGGATGACCGGGGGCGGGCCTGGGGCGGCATGGCGAACATCGGCACCCGGCCCACGGTGGGCGGCGAGGAGCGGCGCTTTGAGGTGAACCTGTTTGACTTTGGCGGCGACCTGTACGGGCAGGAATTGCAGGTGCTGTTCACCGCCCGGCTGCGCGGCGAACAGCGGTTCAGCGGCCTGGACGAGCTGAGAGCCCAGCTGGCGCAGGACGCCGAGAAGGCGCGGGTGGCCCTGGCCTAGCCGGCCGCTGGGCCGGCTTGAACATCAGAACTGACCCCCTATGCTTAAGGCCTGATGCCCCGCCGAGCCCTGACCAGCCGCTTTCCCGCTCTGGCCCCCGCCGTAGTGGAAAGCCGCATTGCCCTGAAAGCCATGCAGACGTGCCGCCCAGAATACCGCCTGCACCGCGCCCCCGCCGCCCTCTTTCCCTTCCGGGTACATAAGCACCACAGCGTGCTGCGCCGCCGCCTGGGAGACGCGGACCCCAGGCTGCAAGAACTCAAGGTGCAAAATCTGCGCCGCGCCGCCGAGGAACTGGATGGGCTGAGCATCGCCCCAGGCCAGGTGTTCAGCTACTGGAAGCACATAGGCCGGCCCAGCGCCCGGCGGGGCTTTGGCACCGGCATGCTGATTTCGGATGAGCGGCCCATAGAGGGCCAGGGCGGCGGCCTGTGCCAGATGGCGAATTTGCTGTACTGGATGGTCCTACACTCGCCGCTCACCGTGACTGAACACCACCACCACAGCCTGGACCTGTTTCCGGATTCGGGGCGGGTGCTGCCGTTCGGAAGTGGGGCCAGCGTCTTTTACAACTACGTGGACCTGCAATTCAGGAATGACACCCCCGATACTTTCCGGCTGAGCGTGTGGCTGGACGACACTTCGCTGCACGGCGAACTGCGCGTGAACCGCGAGCCCCAGTACACCTACCGGATCACCGAGGAGGACCACCGCTTTTACCGCAGAGGTGCTCAGGTCTACCGCACCAACCGGCTGTACCAGGTGCAGACCGACCGCCGCACCGGCAACCGGCTGGGCAAGCGGCTGGTGACCTTCAACGATTCACGCGTGCTGTACGAGGTGGATGAGGCACGCATTGACCGCCACGAGCATGACGGCGGCCCCGCCAGCTCTGCCTAGCGCAGGGCGGCTTACTGCGCGCCGAACGACTGGCCCCAGTAGGTGCTGTACTTGTCGCTGGGGTCGCTGTCCCGGAAAAAACCCACGCCCAGGTCGCGGTAGTCGGCTTTCATCAGGTTGTGGCAGTGGCCGGGGCTTTTGAGCCAGCCGTCCACAACGGCAGCGGGGTCAGGGTAGCCCACGGCAATGTTCTCACCCGCAGTGCGCCAGGTGTAGCCGGCCAGGGTCACGCGGTCGGCGGCGCGCACGCCCTCGGGGGTCACGTGCCCAAAATAGTTACGAACGGCCATGTCCTGCGCGTGGTTGCGGGCCGCGTGCGCCAGCCGGTCGTTCCAGGCCAGGGCCGGCGCCGCGGGATAGGTGGTGGCCGGCTGCGTTGCGCTGGCCCCGCAGGCAGCGCCCTGGGCACGAATCTGGTTGGTCAGGCGCAGCACTTCCAGCTCCTCGGCGCTGGCGGCGCGGTCTGCGCCGGGATACCAGACATAGCTGCTCAGCGGGGCCTGCGGGGGGGCCGGGTCGGTATGGGCCGGCGCTGCGGGAGCCGGAGTACCGCCACAGGCAGAGAGCAGGACAGACAAAAGCAGCAAGGTAGGCAGGCCGGGGCGCACAGCGGGCGAGGTGAGCATGAGCGCAGCCTAGGGCCGCTGCTCTCACAGCTTTCAACCTGCCGGCCAGGCTGACGGGTGATTAAGTCCGCCGCCGGGGAGGATGTCCCAGGCAGAGGAGGCGCCGAAGTGTGCACAGACCAGCGGGGAGCGGGGCCGCCCACGCATTTTCTTTCCGGCCGGTCCACTACCCTACAAAGATGCTGACCGACCCCGCTGCCCCGGACCAAGCTGCGCGACATGGCACCACGCCCGCGCCTTCCCCACTGGCCCCACTGGAGCTGGGCTACTCCTTTTGTCCGAATGACACCTTTATCTTTTATGCGCTGCAAGCGGGGCGGATTGCCACGCCGGCGCCCATCCGTGAGGTGCTGTCCGACGTACAGACGCTCAACGACTGGGCCGCCGCCGGCCGGCTGCCGCTGACCAAGATCAGCTACCGGGCCTATTTTGGGGTGATGGACCGCTACGTGGCGCTGCGCTCGGGCGGGGCACTGGGGCGGGGTGTTGGACCGCTGGTGGTGGCGCGTGAGCCGCTGGGTGACCTGAACGGGCGGCGGGTGGCCTCGCCGGGCCGCCTGACCACCGCCGAGCTGCTGCTGCGGCTGGCCTGGCCGGGCGCCATTCCTGTACACATGCGCTTTGATGAAGTGATGCCCGCCGTAGAGCGCGGCGAGTACGGCGGCGAGCCACTGGACGCCGGACTGATCATCCACGAGTCGCGCTTTACCTATCCGCAGCATGGGCTGGTGCGGGTGCGCGACATGGGCGAGTGGTGGGACGGCGAAACCGGCTTGCCGCTCCCGCTGGGCGCCATTCTGGTGCGCCGCGACCTGCCGCTGGACATGCAGCAGGCGGTGCAGCGGGCCGTGCGCGAGTCCATCGCCTATGCCCAGGCGCACCCGGAAGAGGCCAAGGGATACATTCGCCAGCACGCACTGGAAATGGACGACGCGGTGATGCAGGCCCATATTGACCTGTACGTGAACGAGTTCAGCGAGGACGTGGGCGAGGCGGGCGAGCAGGCCGTGCGCGAACTGCACCGCCGGGCCGTGAAGGTGGGGGCCCTGGAAGCCAGCGAACAGCCGCTGTTCGTGCCGCGCTGAGCAAAGGCCAGAGCGCCAGCCGACCGGCAGAAGACGCCGGCTTTAACTCTCCCTGCCACGTTTCTCAGAAAGTGGCTTTTCCGCTTCGGCCCGGCGGCCCCCAGGGCAATAGTGGGGGCCGGAGGACTTCCATGAATAAATTCTTGACCCTGGGCGCTCTGCTGGCGCTGTCCAGCACTGCCCTGCTCAATACTGCGTCTGCCCAGACAGGCGTGCCGCAGCCCCGCCCCCTTCCCGCCCCCGAACCCGCCGCCACCGTGACGGCCACCCGCTTCGAGCCGGTGGCCCTGGGCTTTGGCCGCGACCATCTCAGGCGCCTGAAAGTACCCGCCGGCTTTGAGATCAGCGTGATGGCGACCGGGCTGGGCAACGCCCGCATGATGCACGTGATGCCTGACGGCGGCATCTACCTGACCCGCCGCCAGCAGGGTGACATCTGGTACCTCAAAGACCGCGACGGTGACGGCCAGTTCAGCCGCCTGGAGCGCCGTCAGGTGGCAAAAAACCTGAAGCTGGTTCACGGCCTGGATGTGAGAGGCGGCAAGCTGTACGCGGTGGGCGAGAAGACCGTGTGGGTCATGGACTTGCTGGCAGGCGGCAGCCTCAGCACGCCGCGCGTATTTGCCGACGGCTTCCCCGACGCCGGGCAGCACCCCGCCCGTGGCCTGCGCTGGGGCCCGGACGGCTATCTCTACGCCTCGTTCGGTTCCACCAACAACGACGCTCCTACCCAGAACCCCGAAGAAGCCACCATTTTGCGTATTCGCCCGGACGGACAGTGGCGCGAAGTGTACGCCAGCGGCCTGCGCCACACCATCGGGTTCGACTTCCAACCCGGCACCGGGCAGCTGTACGGCTTTGACCAGGGAGCCGATTGGCACGGCGACAACATCCCCCCCGAGGAACTGAACCGGATTGAGCGCGGCAAGAACTACGGCTGGCCTTTTTGCTACGGCGACCGCAATCCTGACCCCTACACCAACTCCAGCCAGATTCCGGGCCTGATCGCCAAGCAGGACTACTGCGCCCAGACCGCCAGCAGTGAGCTGAACTATGACGCCCACGCGGCGGCCATCGGCATGGAGTTTTACCGGGGAAGCCAGTTCCCGGCCGAATACCGGGGCGACGCCTTCGCCGCCATGCGCGGGTCATGGAACCGTTCGGAGCCGAGCGGCTACGAAATCGTGCGGGCAGTGTTTGATGGGCAGAACCGGCCCACCGGCATCCAGCCGTTTGTGACCGGCTTCGTGTTTGAGGAGGACGGCACCTGGAAGCAGTTTGGCCGCGTGGCTGGCATTGCCACCTACACCGACGGCAGTCTGCTGTTTACCGACGACCAGAGCGGCGTGATTTACCGCGTGCAGTACACGGGAGGCAAGTAAATGCGCCGGAACATTACCGCTCTGCTGACTCTGGGTCTGGCGGCTGCCGGAGGCTTTGCCCCGGTGCTGGCCGCGCAGCCTGCCCCTACGGCCGCTACTCCTGCTCCCCTGGGCGCCCGCGCCGCGCTGATCACGCCAGACGGCCAGCCCGCCGGCGAAGTGCGGTTTGAGCAGGCCGGTGACGGCGTGAAGATGCTGGTCAGGGCCAGTGGCCTGACACCCGGCCAACACGGCATGCACATTCACGAGTTCAGCGCCTGCGCCCCCGGCGTGGACGCAGCCACAAATGCAGTGGTGCCGTTCGGCGGAGCTGGCCCCCACTTCGACCCGGCCATGAGCCATAACCACGACAAGCCTGCGGCACCCAATGAACTGGGCCACGGCGGCGACCTGCCGATGGTGCAGGTGGGCGCGGACGGCACCGGGAGGGCCAGCTTCGTGACCGACAAAATCAGCCTCAGGGGCACAAACGGCATCCTGAACCGCACCATCGTGATCCACGCAAACGCCGACGACTACGCCTCCGACCCCGCTGGCAAGTCGGGCGGGCGCGTGCTGTGCGGCACGGTGCAGCGCCAGGGCCTGAGCGTGCGCGACTACCCGCTGCCCGGCTGGCAGACCTTCCCCGAAGGCGTGACCTATGACGCAGCGCGGGGTCTGCTGTTTACCGGCAGCGCCCAGACCGGCGACATCTACGCCGTGAACGCTGAGAGCGGCCAGACCAGCCTGTACAGCCGGGGTGGCGCCCTGGGCCGGCGCGCCGCGCTGGGCCTGAAGGTAGACAGCCAGGGCCGGCTGTGGATTGCCGGCGGCGCCGAGGGCACCGTCAGCGTGCTGGACCGCTACGGCGTGACGCTCAAAGTGCTGGAGACGCCCAAGAGCCCGGCGGCCTTTATCAACGACCTGGCGCTGGCTCCAGACGGCAGCGTCTACGTGACCGACAGCCGCCGCCCGGTCATCTACCGCGTCTCGCCCGACCTGCGGCTGAGCGCCTGGCTGAACCTGGCCCAGACCCCCATTCGTTACGGTGAGGGCGACAACCTCAACGGCATCGTGGCGACGCCGGACGGCCGCGCCCTCCTGATTGCCCAGAGCAACACTGGCGACCTGTGGCGCGTGGACCTGCGGACCAAAGCTGTGACCCGCGTGATGACCGGCCTGAACAACGCCGACGGCTTGGTGCTGCGCGGCCAGGACCTGTACGTGGCCCGCAACCGCGACCAGCTGATCAGCCGGGTGCGCCTCAGCGCAGGCTGGACGTCCGGGCAAGTGGCGGCCGAGGAGCCGCTGGCAGGGCTACGCTTCCCCGCCACCCTGGCCCTGGTCGGCAGCGACCTGGTGGTCACCCAGGCCCAGCTGGACCGGCGGGAAGGCGGCACGCCCGAAACTCCCTTCCGCCTGACCCGCTTCGGCGCCTTCTGATACAGCCGACTGGCGCTCCTGTGCGGAGCCGCCAGCCACTGCCCTGAGCAAACTGTTGCCCGCCCTGACCGGCTGGGCAACTTTTTTGGGCGGACGCCGGGACACCCTGACTTGCTGAGTGTTTGCTGCGAACTTGCTGAGCGGGAACACAATTTTCACCTGCTAGACGGTGCCGGGGGCGGCGGCCATACTGTCTTTACCTCACTGTTCAGAGTTGCCGCACGGACCACTCTTCGGCCCTGCGCGGCGCCGTTTTTCCCAACCGCCTGCTCACCCATGCCTGGAGGTCCACCATGAACCGTACCCGCACCTTTGCCCTGCTGACCCTGCCCCTGACCGCCCTTGCTCTGAGCGGTCTGGCCGCTGCTGGCGGCGGTTACGTCCCGGCCTCCGCGCCAGTGGTGACTGCTTCGCCCGTGAGTACGGTAGCGCCTAGCAGCATGGTAGCGACTGGCAGCGTTGCGGCTCCGGCACTCTCCCCCATCACGGTGCCGGCCCTTCCCCTAAGAACTGCGTCGTCCACGACCCAGCCCCAGTCCGGCACGGTCACCACCTCAGCCCCAGCCCTGGCCGTGAGCGGCTCTACTCTGAGCAGCGCTGCGGCGGCCACGCTGCGCGACGCCAGCGGAGCGGTAAAGGGTGAAGTGGCCCTGACCCAGCTGGCCGGCGACGAGCTGCTGGTCAGCGTGCAGGCCACGGGCCTCACCCCCGGTCAACATGGCATGCATGTGCATACCGTGGGCCAGTGCAGCGACAAGGTGGCCGACGGCAAAACCACCGTCTTTGGGGCGGCCGAGGGCCACTTCGACCCGGCCGCCACCGGCAACCACGCTGCCCCCGACGTGCCGGCCACCCAGGCCCACGCCGGCGACCTTCCCATGCTGGAGGTCGGTGCAGATGGCCGCGGCGTGGCCGAGTTCACCACCCGCAAGTTCAGCTTGCAGGGCGAAAGCAGCATTGTGGGCCGTTCGCTGATCGTCCATGCCGATACCGACGATTACCAGACCGATCCGGCCGGCAATTCGGGCGCACGGGTGCTGTGCGGCGTGATCCAAAGCCTATAAGGCCAACGCCTGCCTGGAAAGGTAAAGAGAGTGGGGAGCCTCAAGCTAAGGCTCCCCACTCTCTTTCTTGCTACTCGGCCAGCAGCCGGGCATGGCTTCAGCCGGTCTTGGACAGACGGTCCAGCACCAGCTTGGACGCCAGCTTGAGCGACTCGAAGACGCCCTTGCCGTTGATGGCTTCGGCCTCGATCACCGGCAGTTTCCGCTGGGGGTCCACCACCGAGCGGATGACGTCCACCGGCAGGGCGCCGGGCAGGTCGCGCTTGTTGATTTGCAGCACGATGGGCAGCGTCGCCATGTCCACGCCATGTTCGGCCAGGTTCTCGCGCAGGTTGCGCATGCTCTCGGCGTTAGCGCGCAGGCGCTCCGGGGCCGAGTCGGCCACGAACACGATA
>JAUNHF010000030.1 GCA_030524065.1 Deinococcus sp. | reverse complement strand
GACCTGCGGGACGCCGTAGGAACCGGCCGACAGAGCAGGGGCCCCCGCCGTGACTTCGGTGGCCGCGAAGGTGGCGGTTTCCGCCCCCGCGAAGACCGTGGCAGCCGTGATTTCGGTGGTCGTGAAGGCGGCGGTTTCCGTCCCCGCGAAGACCGTGCCCCCCGTGAAGGCGGCGAGGAAAGCTCTTTCCGCCCCCGTGCCCGCGCCGACCGTGGCTGGGGCAACCGTGGTGGCGACGAGTCCTGAGCTAAGCGCCCATCCGTAGCTGGATAAACTGTTGAAGGTGGCCCTGCGGGGCCGCTTTTTTTGTGCCTGGTAGGCGGCGCGGCTGCTCCATAGACAACGTTTGCCGCCCGACCCATCTGCTAGCTTGAGTCTTATGTCTCCCCGCACCACCCGTCAGCGAGAAGTGATTGCCCAGATCATTGCGGAGGCCGAAGGACCGCTGGGCGTACCGGAGATTCATAGCCGTGCGCAGCAGGCCTTGCCCCGCTTGGGCATTGCCACTGTTTACCGCACCCTCAAACTGCTCAGCGAGCAGCACCAGATTCATGCCATTGCAGTAGATGGTGAATCTATGTACGAGAAAACGGGGCAAGGGCACCACCATCACTTTTCCTGCGAGCGTTGCCGCCGGGTGTTCACCCTGCATATCTGCCCGGTTGACCTGCCACACGGAACTGTATTTGCCGAAGGGTTCAGGGTGCATAGCCACGAAGTCACCCTCTACGGCCTGTGCCCCACCTGCGCGGCCCAGAGCTGAGGGTCAGTTTTTGGTGGTGGAAAGATGGCGGGCTCGGCCTCTTAGGAAAGCATGGCGCTGCGCAGAATATGGCAGCGCTTCTTTTATTGCCTTTCAGGTGAGTATCTGCCGTGACTGGGTGGTGGGCAGCGAATGAATATTCTGCCGGGCCCTATTCCGCCTTTGAATGATTGTTCAGAAACCTTTTTAGAACTTTGACATTCAGTCAACTTGGAGTATAAAAACTGCGCATAATGCAGGCACTAGAGAAAAGCTCTCATGCATATCTCATCATAACGTATCTTTATTCATCCATCATGGAACCCTCAGTCCCATAGAGGCAGCAACGTTCCTGAAGGAACCGAAGGAGAACAGAGATATGACAAAACTTCATCATTTTTTGCTGGCCCTGGTGGCAAGCGCGTCCGGCCTTGCGGCGGCGGCTCCATCGGCTCCTTTGGGCTTTGACGACCGGATCAATGCGGCGCTCGCGCCCATCAGCAACGCTGTCGCCAGCACGGTGTTCTATTCGGTGCCGGTGGCTGGGGCTGACCTGCCCTTGATCGTGGTCTGGCTGATTCTGGCGGCCATCATCTTTACGCTGTACCTGGGCTTCATCAACCTGAGCGGCTTTCGCCACGCTATTGATATCGTGCGCGGCAAGTACGACAACCACTCTAGTGGGCCTGGCGAGGTCAGCCACTTTCAGGCGCTGACGGCCGCCGTGAGCGGAACCGTAGGGCTGGGCAACATCGCCGGGGTGGCCGTAGCCATCAGCCTGGGCGGTCCCGGCGCCACATTCTGGATGATCGTGGCCGGCCTGCTGGGCATGAGCTCCAAATTTGTGGAGTGCACCCTGGGCGTCAAATACCGCCGTGAGAACCCGGACGGCACCGTTTCGGGCGGCCCGATGTTTTACCTGTCGCGGGGCCTGGCTGACCGTGGCTTGGGCGGCCTGGGCACGGCGCTGGCTGCCATCTTCGCCGTGGCAACCATCTTCGGCAGCCTGGGCGGCGGCAACATGTTCCAGAGCAATCAGACCGTGCTGCAACTTGTCTCTATTACCGGGGGCGACGCCAGCCCGCTGGCCCCTTACAAGTGGCTGCTGGGCATCGTCATTGCCGGCATCGTGGGGTCGGTGATTATCGGCGGCATCAAAAGCATTGCCAGCGTGACCGATAAGCTGGTGCCATTTATGGCCGGACTGTATGTGGTCGGTGGCCTGCTGGTGCTGCTGCTCAACGCCGGACAGATTCCGGCGGCCATCAGCGCCATCATCTCGGGTGCGTTCAGCCCTGAAGGCATCACCGGCGGAGTGGTCGGTGTGATGATTCAGGGCATTCGCCGCGCCACTTTCTCCAACGAAGCTGGCATCGGTTCGGCGGCCATCGCTCACTCGGCCGTGAAGACGGACCGCCCCGTGACCGAAGGCTACGTCTCGCTGCTGGAGCCATTTATCGACACGGTGGTGATCTGCACCATGACCGCGCTGACCCTGGTGGTGACCGGCGTGTACAGTAATCCCGACCTTTCGGGCGTCACCATGACCAGCGCTGCGTTCGGCTCGGTGGTGCCGGCGTTCTCGTGGTTCGTGACCCTGGCTGTGATTCTGTTTGCGGTCAGCACCATCATCACCTGGTCGTATTACGGCACCAAGGCGGTGGCTTACCTGACCGGCGAGAACAAGGCGGCCATCCTGGTCTATCAGGTGTTTTTCCTGCTCGCCACCGTGCTGGGCGCCAGCATGGACCTGGGCACCATTATCGACTTCTCCGACTCCATGATCTTTATCATGTCTATCCCCAACATCATCGGCCTGTACCTGCTGATGCCGGTGGTCAAGCGCGAGCTGAACGACTACCGCGCCGACCTGAAGGCCGGACGGATTCAGCGCACCGGCTGAGCCCCCCCGGCCCGGCGCATCGAAAGCCTGGCCGGGCAAGAGGCCGAGGCCCCGCACACTGGCGGGGCTTTTGCGTGGCTGGGGCCTGTGGCGCAGTAGCCCTGCGTTTACAGGTTCAGTACGTATTCTTCGGGGGTTTCGCCGCGCTGAAGCTGCACGGCCCGCACCATGTTCTGGTACATCAGGGCGCTGGTCAGGGGGCCTACGCCGCCCGGCACCGGAGTGATGGCCCGCACGACTTGGGCCACGGCGGGTTCGGCGTCGCCCACCACGCTGTCACCAGTCACATTGATGCCGGCGTCAATCACCACATGGTGCGGCTGCACCTGCTCGGCCCGCAGCAGCCCGCGCCGGCCAACCGCGACCACCACCGCGTCTTGGGGCCGCAGCACTTCGGTCAGGTCGCGGCTGTGCTCATTGACCAGGGTGACTGTCATGCCGAAGTTGTTCAGCATCCACACCAGCGGGCGGCCAACTGTGCGGCCCGGCCCGATGACTGCGGCGCGCTTGCCCCTCAGCTCATTGCCGAACGCTTGGCGCAGCAGGTAACGAATGCTGCGGGGCGTGGGGGGCAGCAGCACCGAGTTCTCCTGCCCGGCGGCCAGCCGGGAAAGGTTGGCCGGGGTCAGACCCTCAATGTCCTTGCGCCGACTGAGGTGCAGGAAGCTGTCTACCGCGTCCAGTTGCGGGGCCAGCGGCAGTTCTAGCATGATGCCGTGCACGCCGCTGTCGGCCGACAGTTCGGCCAGCGTCTGGTCCAGCTCGCGCTGGGTCACGTCTGCGCCCAGGTCCAAAACCTCGTAGCGCACGCCCAGCTTCCCCGCCCGGCGGGCCTTGGCCTGCGCGTACACCCGCGACGCTGGGTCATCGGAAGCCAGCACGCTGACCAGCCGGGGGGTGAAGTCTTCCTGCGCCCACCCGGCCAGTGCGTCGCTGACATGGGCCAGCACCTGGGTCGCCAGCGATTTGCCCTTAAGCAGTACTGTATCCGTCATCTTTGCTCCAGTGGTCTGTGAGGGCCGCTCAGTGGCGGAAGTGCCGTGAGCCGGTCAGCACCATGCTGATGCCCAGTTCGTTGGCGGCGGCGATCACTTCGGGGTCCCGCTTGGCGCCCCCCGGCTGAACGATGGCGGTCACGCCGCTTGCTGCGGCCAGGCGCACCACGTCGTCAAAGGGGAAAAAGGCTTCGGACGCCATCACAGCGCCCCGGGCGGCCTCGCCTGCGTTGGCGGCGGCGCGCTCGGCGGCCCAGATGCGGCTGACCGCCCCGGCCCCGATGCCCACCGTGACTCCGGCGCGGGCCAGCACGATGGCGTTGGAGCGGGCGTACTTGGCAACTTCCCAGGCAAAGCGCAGGTCGCTCCACTGGGCCTCGGTGGGCTGGGCGGCAGTGACCACTTCGGGGCACAGGTCGTCCCAGCGGCGCAGATCGCGGTCCTGTACGGCAAAGCCGCCGGTCAGCGGGCGTACATCCAGCTGGCCGGTCTGTGCGCCCGCAGCCACCAGCACGCGCAGGTCGGGCTTCTTGGCGGCAAACCATTCCACCGCTTCCGGGCTGACGGCCGGGGCGATCAGTACCTCCAAGAAGGTGCCGTGAAAGCTGCGCGCCGCCTCCAGATCCACCGGACCGCTGACCGCCACCACGCCCCCGAACACGCTGAGGGTGTCGGCGTCGCGGGCCTGGGTCCAGGCTTCAGCCACGCTGCCCCCCAGAGCCACGCCGCAGGGGTTGGCGTGCTTGACAGCCACGCAGGCCACCTGTCCAGCCCCGCTGTGACCCTGACTGCTCTGACTCTGACCACTGTGACTGGCCGCCAGCTCGGCGCACAGGGCCCAGGCGGCGTCAGCGTCGGCGTAGTTGTTGAAGCTCATCGGCTTGCCCGCCACCACCTGGGCGTCCAGCACCGGGCCCCGCTGCTCGCCCCAGCGGTAAATGGCCCCGCTTTGGTGGGGGTTTTCGCCGTAGCGGACCTCGTGAACGCGGTGCAGCTCCAAGGCCAGTTCGGTGGGCAGGGCGCTGCTTTCCTGGGTCTGGTGTTCGGCACCCAGGTAGGCGGTGATGGCGGCGTCGTAGCTGCTGGTGTGTGCGTAGGCTTTGGCGGCCAAGCGGCGTCGGTCGGCGGCGCTCACCCCGGGCTGTAGGGCGAGGGCGTAGTCGCTGGGGTCCACCAGAATCAGGACCGACTCGTGGTTCTTGGCGGCCGAGCGGATCATGGCCGGTCCGCCAATGTCAATGTTCTCGATCACTTCGGCGTCGGGTGCGCCGCGTGCGACCGTCTCGCGGAAGGGGTAGAGGTTCACGCAGACCAGGTCAATGGTGCCGATGCCGTGCTCCTCCAGCTGAGCCAGGTGCCCGCCCTCACGCCGGGCCAGCACGCCGCCGTGAATGGCCGGGTGCAGGGTCTTGACGCGGCCGTCTAACATCTCGGGAAAGCCGGTCAAGTCGCTGACGGCGCGCACGGGCAGGCCCGCTTCCTCCAGCACCTTCAGGGTGCCGCCGGTGCTGATCAGCTCCCATCCCCCCTGACTGAGCTGGCGGGCAAAATCGGCAATTCCGGTCTTGTCGCTGACCGAAAGCAGGGCGCGTTTGGTGTTCATGGGTGTTCCTCCGGGGAATGTAGGGTGGCCTGGCAAGGTTGGCCGGGACGGGGCGTGCAGGCAAAGACATAAAAAAGCGGATGGCTCCCCTCAGCGGGGACACCATCCGACCCAGGCGCGCGGCCTTCCAAGCTTATTTTCGCAGCTTCCCCGTGGTAACCCACGTTGCGGCGCCAGTCACTGCGAACACTGGCCCCAATTTACCCCATACGCGGCTCGGGCAAGTGGCCGCGCTCAGGCTCAGTTTGCGTTGCCTGAGCCGTCGGGGCCAGGCATGCCTGGGCTGGGCATGTCTGGGCTGGGCATCTCGGAGCCAGACTGAGAGCTGCCAGAGGGCTGCGCTTCACCGGTTGCGGCGCGGGTGATTGCGCCCTGGCCGCCCATCAGCTCGTCCAGCTGGGAGAGCACGCTGCGCTCCTGGTCGCTGACCTGCTCGCCGCCAATCCCAAGAAAGCCGCCTTCTTTGGCCGCTTCAGCCACGCGCTGGGCAATGGTGCGCAGCATGGCGCGGTAGCTCTGAGCGTCTTCAGGGCTGACCTTGCTGTCTACCAGCCACAGGGCCTGGCGCACGCCTTCCAGCGAGCGCTGCACCGCTTCTTCCATATTGGTGATGCGGCCCTGGTCGTCTTGCTTGAGGCCTTCGGGTGGGCCGGCCACCAGGTCGGCGGCGATGGCTTCCAGCAAAGGCGTGCGGGGCTGCTTGCTCACTTCCTCGCGCACGCCCCGGACAATGGCGCCCATTTCGGCCACCAAGCCGGTCACGCCGCTGGGGCTGGCCGCCACGATGGCCGCACCCGCATTGCCGGCGCCGGTCATCACTTTCATCCACTCTTCGCTGCTGAACCGGGACTTGACGCTTTCATTGGTCATGCCTGTCACACTAGGCCAGTTCTGGCAGGCACCACGTAAGAGCGGCTAGCGGAAGTGTTTAGAGAGGCGCTTGGCTGCCACACACCTGCGCTGCGCGCCCATCAGGACCGCCGGGGCCACTGCTCGGGCACCGGGTCGTGGCCGCCACGAAACAGTGGGTTGCAGCGGAAAAAGCGCCAAAAGGCCAGCCACCCGCCTTTGATGGCCCCGTGCCGCTGCAGGGCCGTCACCGTATAGGCCGAGCAGGTGGGGCTGAAACGGCAGGTGGGCGCGGCTTTGCGCGGCGACAGCTCGCGCTGATACCAGCGCACGGCCCGGATCAGCAGGCCGGCCAGCGGGCTGGGAGGCGCGGCGCTCACCTAGAGCTCCTGTCCTGCGGTGGGCGCCCGCCCGCGTCCTGGCGTTTACCGCCCTGCCGCTGTCCGCCCGCCTTTTTGCCTTTGACCCGCGCCGGCACCTGCGCCATGGCCCCGGCCAGGGCCTGTTGCAACTCACCAAAAGAGGCATGGAGCACCGCCTCGGTTGGAAAGAGGATGGCCCGGCAGGCCGGTAGCGGCTGGGGCGGCTCGCCCGGCACCAGTACGGTCTGCGGCAGGGTCCGCAGTGCCTCGCGCACGCGCCGCCGTACGCGGTTGCGGTCCACGGCGTGCGCCAGCACCTTTTTGGGCACCACGATGCCGATGTGGGCAGCCGGCCGCCAGGGCTGACCGTGGCGCGGGCGGTAATCGGTCACTTTGAGGCTGAACAGCGGATGGCGTAGGCCTACGCCCAAGCGCCGAACCCGGCGAAATTCCTTTTCCCCCTTTAAGGACCGCAGCGCCACCGCACGTTGATGTGGGGTGACGCTGCCGGGCCGTGGGGGGCGGGTCTCAGAAGACACAGCGCCGCTTCCCTAGGGGTTACTTCTCGTCGCTGACGGTCAGGCGGGTACGGCCCTTGGCGCGGCGGCGGGCCAGAATGTTGCGTCCGGCTTTGGTCTTCATACGGGCGCGGAAGCCGTGGGTCTTGGCACGCTTGCGGCGGTTGGGTTGGTAGGTACGCTTCATGAATTCTCTCCTTGGGCTTTCGCCCGGTTGGATTCCCGGACTGTAGGTCCGGTGCGGCGCGGGTGGGTGTCCTGGGCCGGCGGCAGCCCGAAGAAGGCTGGGGCCAGGGCCCGCGCTGGGCTCGTGCGAAAAACACGCCGCTGGGCGGGCTTTTCAGGTGCCTCTCTGCTCCTGGCCGGGCGCTGCCGATCAGGAACCCGTGAGGGCAAACTGGAAAAGAATATCACAAGGCGGGCGCGTGGGCTCTTCCTGCGTGCCCGGCCAACTTCCCCGTTGCTGCGGGCAAGGGCCGTCAGCCTACTTGCAGCGTTTCCCGCTCAGTCACGATCCAGTGAAGTGCGATGTCGTGCGCCTCGCGGGGAACTTCGTCCAGTAGCAGGGCTGAGGGTGTCACGCCGATGGTCGGACCCGTGAAGCCGGCCAGGAAGCGGTCGTAAAAGCCGCCTCCGTAGCCCAGGCGAAAGCCTCTACGGTCAAAAGCCAGGGCGGGCAGCACCACGGCGTCCACCTCGCTGGCCGGTACCTGAGGGGTGTCTTTGGGGGGTTGCCGCACGCCCAGCGGGCTCAGTTCGCTGGCGGCACTCCACTCGTGAAGGGTCAGGCGGCGCTCGGGCCGCACCCGTGCGCGGGTGGTCAGCAGCCGGAAGTGTTGCTCCAGGCTGCTCAGGTCGGGTTCGCCGGGTAAGGCGTGGTACGACAGCACATTCACCGCCCCCAGTTCGCGCAGCAGCGCCGCAGTGCGCTCGGCCACGGCGGCCGAGACATCCGGCTGCGCGGCCCGGTGTTGGCGTGCCCACTGGCGCCAGTCGGGCTTGCTGGCATGGAAAGGAGGCAAAGGCAGCAACATGGCTCCATGATGCCAGAGGGAGTCCGGCCAACCCGGACACTTCACCGAAAGTCAGCTTTATGAAATACTATGATTCTTAAGATAAGCTTTAGAAGAAGAGTCTGACAGAAATAAAGCCAAGTTAAGGATGAGCGCGGGGAGGGGGCGAGAAGATGACAGCAGATCAGATCAGACGTTCCATCCTGCTGGTGGATGACGACGCCAATGACCGTGAGCTGGCGCAGATCGTCTTTTCCGAGCTGGCCACCGAGTCGGGCGCACAGGCGGACGTCCGGATTCTGGCCGGAGGACAAGAAGCCCTCGACTTTCTGGACCGCCACGCCGGACGACCCGAGCAGCTGCCTGACGTGGTCCTGCTGGACCTGAACATGCCCCAGATAGACGGCCTGAGCGTACTCAAGGCCATTCGCCAGAATCCGGCGACCACTACACTGCCAGTGGTGATTCTCAGCACCAGCCGCGAGCGGGCCGATGTGCAGCGGGCCTACGCGCTGGGGGCCAACGCTTATGTGGTCAAACCGCTGGACTACGATCACTTTCACCGCACCATTTCCAGCGTGCTGGATTTCTGGACCGGGCAAAATCAGGTCAACCGCTAGCGTCCAGCTGAGACTCAGGTATGGCCGCAAACAGATCTAAACGCCCCCGCAACTGCGCCCCACGCGCCGCACGGCAGGGCGCGGCATAGTGGCCCCATGACAGCGGGGCAACGATGAACATTTGGCTGGGCTGCGGGGGCTACTCCAACGACGACTGGACGGCCGGGGGTCTGATCTATGAGGGGGTCAAAAAGGACGCCTACCTTCAGACCTACGCCGAGCATTTCGCGGCGGCCGAGCTTAACAGCTCCTTTTACGCCATTCCGGGCCTCAAGGCTTTTGAGGGCATGGTGCGCCGCGCTGGCGGGCGTGACTTCCGCATGGCGGTCAAGCTGAACCGGGTCTTTACCCATGAGCGTGCCCCGCAGGACAGCGACTATGACCGGATGCTGCAAAGCCCTGAGCCGCTGCGCAGCGCCGGCATGATGGGGCCGTATCTGGCGCAGTTTCCCTACTCGTTTCACCGGACCCGCGAGAACCGGCTGTACCTGGCCGAGCTGACCGAGCGCTTTGCGGGGCATGAGCTGGCGGTAGAGATGCGCCACGCCAGCTGGGACCGTCCCGAGGTGCGGGAGGGCATGGCTGAATATGGCCTGATCTGGGTCAGCCCCGATTACCCGCCGGTGGGCGGGATGCCCGAGCCACAGGTTCACGTGACCGGCGAAGTGGGCTACCTGCGGCTGCATGGCCGCAATGAAGGCAGCTGGTGGGAAGGCGGGAGCGCTGCTGAGCGCCACGACTACCGCTACAGCCGCGCCGAGATGGACGAGTGGGCCGAGAAGATAGCGTTGGTAGAAGGGGACCTCAGCGAGCTGTACGTGTTTTTTCAGAACACCACCCGGGGGCACGCGCTGCACAACATTCCTATGCTGCGTGAAGCGCTCGAAGCCCGTGGGCTGAGCGTGATGATGCCCCAGCCCGCTGACACAGGCCGGCTGCTCTGATTTTCAGGCCGGGCAGCTGGGCCGGTTCAGCCGCGCTTCCAGGTGCTTGAGGCTGGACACAATCAGGAAGGCCACAATGACCATCAGGGTCCAGGCCAGCCACTTGCCGGGGTCCACCACTGCCCAGCCGCCCTGCTGGTGCGGGTACACCCAGGCACCAAGTAGCGTGCCCAGGTTCTCGGCCACGTACACGGCCAGCCCAATCAGACCGAAGGAGGCCAGCAAAGGCATGTGCAGCCGCTGGCCCAGCAGGGTGAAACCCACCTGCGTCCGGGCGTAGACCAGCACCAGCAGGCCACTAACGGCCCAGCGCAGGTCGGGGCCATAGTGGTGGGCAAAGAAGTTCAGGTAAGCCGCCGCTGCCAGCGTGACCTGTACCCACAGGGGCGGAGTGCGGTGCAGAGCCAGGTCCAGCCGCCGCCAGGCCTGCGCCATATAGCTGCCCACGCTGGCGTACATGAACCCGGCGTACAGGGGGACCCCGGCCACCACGCTCAGGCCCGGCGCGTCATAGCTCCAACTGCCCTGGCCCACCTTAAAGGCCTCTAGCGCGAAGCCCAGCAGGTGAAAGAGCCCCAGGGCCGCTGCCTCGCGCACCGTTTCAAAGCGGGTGAGCAGCAAGGCGGCTTGCACCAGCAGCACGCCCAGCAGCATGGCATCGGCGCGGGCGAGCGGAAATCCGGGTGGCAGCGCCCCAGTCAGGGCCAGTAAACCCACCACGGCAAAGGCAAACAGTCAGCACCGCGCCTGAATGCGGCCAAACTCCAGCAGCAGGGCCCAGGCGCTGGGCGTGCTGCGGCTAGTCACGGGCGTCTAGCACCTCGTCCGGCACGCCGGCCACGGCCCTGTCCAGCACTTCTATGCCTGCGTCCTTGCGGTGGCCCAGTTCGCTGAGGGTCCGCTTGTAGTGACGCGCTCCCCGCTGCCCAGCAAACAGGCCCAGCGTGGCTTTGGTGAGGTGGTGAAAGCTCTGCCCTTGCTCCAATCCGGCGACCACATAAGGCCGGAAGCGGGCCAGCACCTCGCGGCGGGTCGGCGGCGTCACGTCCTCGTCAAAGATGTCGCGGTCTGCGCGGGCCAGCACATAAGGCGTCTGGTAGGCGGCGCGGCCCATCATCACGCCGTCGGCCCAGGTGAGATGCTCGCGGGCCTGCTCTAGCGTCTGCACGCCGCCGTTGAGCGAGAAGTTCAACCCTGGAAAGTCCCCCTTGAGCCGCTGCACCACCTCGTAGCGCAGCGGGGGAATCTCGCGGTTTTCCTTGGGACTGAGGCCCTTGAGCCAGGCTTTGCGGGCATGCACGGTAAAGGTGCGGCACCCGGCGGCGGCCACCGTGTCTACGAAAGCGTGCAGTTCCTCGTAGCTGTCCTGGTCGTCAATGCCGATGCGGTGCTTGACCGTGACCGGCAGCCGGGTGGCGCCCTGCATGGCGGCCACGGCGCGGGCCACCACGTCCGGCGTGCCCATCAGGCAAGCCCCGAAAGCGCCGCTCTGCACCCGGTCGCTGGGGCAGCCGCAGTTAAGATTTACCTCGTCATAGCCCCACTCCTCGGCCAGCGCAGCGCACTCGGCCAGGGCTGCCGCGTCACTGCCGCCCAGTTGCAGGGCCAGCGGGTGCTCGGCGGCGCTGAAATCCAGGTGGCGCGCCCGGTCGCCGTGCAAAATAGCCCCCGTCGTGACCATTTCGGTGTACAGCAGCGCCCTGCTGGTCAGGCAGCGGTGAAAAGCCCGGCAGTGACGGTCCGTCCAGTCCAGCATGGGCGCCACCGAGAGCCGGTAGGCGGGCGGCTGGCCCGGTTGCTGATCAGGCTGCGGGTCAGCGGAGTGGGTAGGAAAAAGCGGCAGACTCATGCGCTCCGCAGTCTAGCGTCCGCCCAGGGCAGGGCCAGCGAGCCCAGTTGCTGGGCGGACATCTTCGCGCGCTCAGTAGGTGACAACTTCAGTTCGTCCTCGTTCCAGACGGCAAAAACCAACAG
>JAUNHF010000417.1 GCA_030524065.1 Deinococcus sp. | reverse complement strand
CGCTTTCCTGATCGCCCTGGGGGAAGAAGGGCAGGTCTACCGTGACCTCTCACTGGGCGACGTAGGCTACCTGACCTATTACCTGCTGATGACCGCCGCTCTGCTGCGGCTGATGCCAATCCACCTGAGCACCCGGCGACAGGCAGGTCAGGCCCTGGATGGGCTGATTATCGCCGGTACGGCCGCCACCGGGCTATGGGGCTGGCTGCTCAGCGACCTGGTGACCGGCCTCCAGGGCCCTTTTGGCCTCCTGAACGTGACGTATGTGCTGCTGGACCTGGTGATCCTGAGCCTGAGCCTGATGCTGCTGCAAATTCAGCAGTACAGCCGCTCCAGCCTGCTGCTCGCCACCGGCCTGATCGCCTTTGTGGCTGCAGACATCGTCTATCTGGCGCAGGGAACCCTGTACCAGACAGGCACCTCGCTGGACCTGCTGTGGTCGTGGGGCACCGGGCTACAGGTGGCCGGCCTGTGGGCCCTGCCGCGTTCGGCGGGCCGGCGCCCGGCCGCGCTGCCCAGGGCATCCAAGCCGCTGGGACTCGCGGCGCAGTCTTTGCCGTACGCCACCGTGCTGCTGGCCTCGCTGATGCTGGGGCTGACCCTGCCGGCCCCAACGCCCTACAGCCAGGGCATGCTGTGGGGCACCGTGGTGGTGGTGGCCCTGGCAACCGTCCGCCAGTGGCTGACCATCTACGACAACAGGGCCATCACCCGCGAATTGCAGCAGAGCCGGGCCGAGCTGGAATACCTGGCCTATCACGACCACCTGACCGGTCTGCCCAACCGCACCGCCCTGACCCAGTTTTTTGGGCACGGTCTGAGCGACACCGAGCCCTACACCATCTTCTCGCTGGACCTGGACGGCTTTAAGCAGATCAACGATATGTACGGACACGTGACCGGCGACCAGATGCTGCGCCACGCCGCCGAGCAGTTGCAGCGCGCCGTGCCCACGCCGAGCCGGGTCTTTCGCTGGGGCGGCGACGAATTCGTGGTGGTGGTGCCCGGCCTGGAGCACCCCGCCGACGCCGCAGCGCTGGCCCAGCGGCTGCTGTCCAGCGTGCAGCGCCCCCTGCTGCACGGCGAGCACCAGCTCAGCGTAGGCACCTCGGTGGGCTACGCCATAGGCCGCGGGCCGCAGCACTACCAGACCCTGCTGGCGCAGGCCGACCAGCAGATGTACCGTGTCAAGGAAAGCAGCGGCAAGCGCCGCTAGACTTACGGGATCACTGACCGCCAAAGGGGACAGGGGCAGAAGGTGGGCGGCTCTGTAGGCTCTGCGCCCCCTACCCCGCCCCAACCCTCTGATCGGTCGTCACCGCCTGTCCCCGCTCACCACTTCACGGTGGCAAACAGATCGTCCAACGTCTCGGCGCGGCGGATCATTTCTACGCTGCCGTCTTCACGCAGCAGGTACTCGGCGCTGCGCAGTTTGCCGTTGTAGTTAAAACCCATGCTGTGCCCGTGCGCGCCCGCGTCATGAATGACCACCACGTCGCCCCGCT
>JAUNHF010000416.1:501-1506 GCA_030524065.1 Deinococcus sp. | reverse complement strand
GCACTGACCGGGGCTGCACTGGGCACAGCGGCGCTCACGGTCTGCACTGTAGAGGTATGAACTGTAGGGGCGTGAATTGTGGGGGCAGCCACTCCACCTGACAGCCCGGCGCGGCTCAAGACACCCGCCGCGTCACGAATCAGGTCTTCTGGCGTGGTGTGTACCGCTCCAGGTAAGGGTGCCTGTTCGGCGGCCCACAGCAGCAGGTCCGTGCTGGCCGGGCGGCTCTGGGGCGGGCTGTCCAGCACGGTCAGCGTGTGACCGCCAGCGTCGGCGGCCTGGCGCAGCGCGGCGGCGGCCAGGGTGTGGGTCATGCGTCCGGTGGGGTCAATCCATGCGGCAATCTGGGCCATAAATCAGCAACCTTTCTGAAGATGCACCTGACGTTGCAGGGCCATAAGTTCGTCGTGTGGGGGCAGATTCGCGCCCAGGCGGGTGATGTTGCCAGCGGCAAAGGCGGTGGCGCGGCGCAGCGCCTCTGAGGGGGTGAGGCCCGAGAGCCGGGCGCTGACCAACCCGGCCACCATCGCGTCGCCCGCGCCAACGGTACTCACCACATCTACCTGGGGGGGCAAAGCCCTCACCGCGCCGCCTGCCCAGACCAGCCAGGCGCCTTCTTCGCCCAGTGAAAGGGCGACCCACTCGGCGCCGCGCTCCAGCAGGTCACGGGCGGCTTCCAGCCGGGCCGCGTCGGTGGGCAGTTCACGGCCCAGGGCGGCTTCCAGCTCATGGATGTTGGGCTTGAGCAGGTGCGGCAGCGTAGGAGCCGCCAGCAGATGCCGCAGCGCCTCGCCGCTGGTGTCGGCCGCCACCAGCGGCACGCCGTTTTGGCGCAGCGCAGCCACGGCGCGGGCGTAGATGTCGGCGGGCATACCGGGCGGCAGGCTGCCGGCCAGCACCACGGCGTCTTGCTCCGCGGCCAAGTGGCGCAGCTGGCCCAGCAGAGCGTCCAGCTGCGCGGCGCTCACCCGCACGCCGGGCAGGTTGAAATCGGTGGTGCTGCCC
>JAUNHF010000416.1:0-491 GCA_030524065.1 Deinococcus sp. | reverse complement strand
CTCTGGGTCCACGATTTTCAGGCCCAGGCGGGTTTCGCCGGGAATCCGCATAAAGGCGTCCTGAATGCCTCGCTCCCGGAACAGCGCCTCGAAGGGGCCAGCGTTGCCCGCGCCCAGAAATCCGCCTGCGCTGACCTCCAGCGGCTCGCCGCTCTGGCGGGACCAGTCGGCCAGCAGCGCGGCCACGTTCACGCCCTTGCCGCCCGCGTCGGTCTGGGCGGCGGCGGTCACGTTGACCTGGCCGGGCTGCCAGCCGGGCGCCTGCACGGTCAGGTCCAGCGCGGGGTTGAGGGTCACCGTCAGCACTTTCATGCGCCGGTGTCCTCTCCGGCTTGCAGGGTCAGCGGCTCCAGCAGCGCCCGCACGGCGGCGGCGTCCGGCTGGGCCAGCGCCTGACGGGCCACGGCTTGCAGCTGGCTCAGGTCATGGCGGCGCAGCACCGCTTTGACCCCGGCCACGGCAGGCGTGCTCACCGACATCTCCTTGACCCC
>JAUNHF010000415.1 GCA_030524065.1 Deinococcus sp. | reverse complement strand
CAGCTCATGGGTCCGGCGAACGGCTTCGATGAAGGCCAGCACCTGCGCGACCGCTCCGCGCAGAGCGGTAATGCCGAATTCGAGCCCGTCACCCTGCTCGGGGGGCCGGGTAAGCCAGCCGCGCAGACTCTCCAACTCCTTTCTCGCCGTCTCTTTCGCCTGAGCCTCGGCCAGCAGGGTAGCGCCGCGGGTCAGCCGGCCTGCCCGCACTCCCGTGAGCGTTTCCACCAGAGCCTCTTCCCTACCGAACGCCTGGACCAGCACCCTGAGCCGCTGCCCCGGGCCGGCCAGTTCGGCAGCGAGCCTTTCCACGTAGGAACGCACCACGCCCTTGAACTCCAGGAACTGCTCCAGGTCGTCCAGCGACAGCTGCCGCTCCAGGCTCACCGTCAGGGCGCGGACATCTTCCGAAAGGGCACGAAAATCGCGGTAAAGCGCTGTCCAGGCCAGCTCGAACTCCTCGTCCTGCCCGGCTTCGAGCAATTCTGTCAACTCTCCCCACTGCGTTTCCAGCCGGCTGACGGTGCCGGCGCTGACGGCGGCCGTCTCCTCAGCGGCGTCCAGACCGCTTTCCAGAAAGTTCTCGATGGCCAGGCCGCGGGGCGTCGCATGGTAGAGGTTCCGCCGCCGGGCGTATTCGCTCAGCGATTCGACACGGGCCGTATCCCGGCGCTGGCCCACGTTCCCCCAGTCCACCAGGGCGTCGAGGTGGCTCTGCAAGCTGTCCGGAGTCAGACCCTGCAGACCGGCGTCCCTGGCACGCATCAGCAGGTCTTCCGGAGCCACGTGGCGCTGCTGCATCACCGAAGCTTCGTGCAGCAGCCGCATCAGCACCCGGTAGACCGGCGCGTTCTGGGCTGTCAGGTAGCTGAACTCACGCAGCGGGAGAAGCATCACGGCGAGTATCTCATGCGTCCCGGCAGGCTGAATTCCAATCTGAGTGATACAGGCATACTGCCTTCTGCAGCAGGGTTTTCCCTCCTGGCCAGTCTCTCAGCCCCGGATCTTTAACCGCCCCCGGACTTCCCCGGCGAGTTTCCAGGGCAGTTCTTCCCTTTTCCAGCATGGCCCGGCCCGCGTGACTGCCCAGTGCCCCGCCAATCATCCCACCCACCACAGGACCGGCCGGAATCGGTGCACAGATGGCTGCACCGGCCAGAGCTCCAGCCCACGCACCACCGCTCTGTGCCACATGCCCCACGGCCTGGGCACCCACCTCCGCCCCTGGCAGCTTCCCCTGCTGCCAGGCCAGCACGTCTTTCGAGACGCCGATACCCGCCGAAGCGACGGCTCCGGGCAGTCCACCCTTCGTCAGGACCTGACCGCCCACTCTACAAACTGCGAGGGTGATACCGCTGGTCACGGCGGCCGACACCGCGCCACCCAGTGCAGCTGTCGCCGTATCAGCCACTATGTCGCGGGCCGCTTCGGCAGCAGTCTTCTCACCTCTGACCACAGCCCTTCCATTCATGGCAGCGGAGATCAGGCCACCGGCGAGTGCCCCCGA
>JAUNHF010000414.1 GCA_030524065.1 Deinococcus sp. | reverse complement strand
GGGGGAAAAGCGAGATCTGGGGGGCTGAAGAGGCGCGGCTAGTGCCGGACTTCTACCGCTATCTCTGGAGCGGCAAACTCCGGGGGCAGGTCCAGAGCTACGGTGTAGGTGCCCGCAGGCACGCCACGCACGCTGTACCAGAAGCGGTGCTGGACGGTTTGCCCCGCTTCCAGCTGGAGCATCAGCGTGTCTGTGTGGCAGCCTCCCGGCCTTGGCTCCGGCGAGGGTCTAACCCGTTCGCCGGTCTGGACGTGTTGCAGCGGCGCGGTGTTCAGGCCGCATCCAAGGTCCTCTTTGGGCATCGGACGGGTGACTGCCGGCCCGCCCGCATTGGTCAGGGTCACGGCTACCGGCAGGTGTGGCCCGCTCACCCAGCGTGGATGTGAAACCTGCACCGTGTACGGGCCCTGCGTATGCCGGTAACCAGTTTGTTCTATAAAAGCGGTGCAGCCCGTTGCTAGGAGCGTGCCTAGCATGGCGAGTGCTTGGGCATCAGCGAATTTCAAAGCGTAGCTCTGGCGAAGTCGGTGTGAGCGGATAGTTCTGGTGCGTTTCCCGGTCGCTTCCCCGCGTTCCATAACCTACTTCTGTCCCCAACCAGCCCGCGCCGAGGCGGTACTGGCCCGCTGGAAAGCCTTCAATAATGGCTTTTGCTGTGCCACTGTATTCCTCTCGTGGCTTCAGCTGAACGGTGGGCGGAACGTCGCTGGTGCAGCCATACGAATAGCCGCGCTCTACCTGAGGGGTCTGCTGGGTGGTGGTATCAACAACTTTGGCCCCTAGGATGGAGCAGTGAAACGGGTCCCGCAAATCGAGTGGTTCTGCTCCTGTGTTCGTGTACGTCACCTGGATTGGGTAGAACTCGCTTACAGGCACGGAAGCGGGCGCAGCTACATCAATCCGTAAGTCGCCCGCTTGCCCCGTCCACCTGCTACCGAGTGCTGCGGCCTGCGGTTCCGAAGTGGATGCGGCCACTGCCGAAACGCTGCTCTGCGTGGGCTGACTGCCAGTCTCAGGTGTGGTGCAGCCCGTCAGCAACAGTGCAGCGGCTACAGCCAAAGCTTGGGGATGTGGGGGCATGCCCGCAGGATAGTGGGCGAGGGTTAAAGCCGTCTGACAGCGCAGGGCTTTACACTTGTCCCCGATGACCCTGCCTTTTGCCCAAGCCGTCACCGAACGCACCCGTACCCTGGGCACCCGCCTGTGTGTGGGCCTGGACCCCCGCCTGGGTGAGTACCGAGGCGCAGAACACCTGCGTCAGCACACGCTGGACGTGCTGGAAGCCACCGCGCCCTACGCCGCCGCCGTCAAGCCGCAACTCGCCTTTTATGAGGCACTGGGGCTGAGTGGCATGCAGATTCTGGAAGAGGTTTGCGCGGCGGCCCGCACTCTGGGCCTGCCGGTGATTCTGGACGCCAAGCGCGGCGACATCGGCTCGACCGCCGAGGCCTATGCGCAGGGCTGGCTGACCGGGCAGCACGCGGGCGCGGCGCTGACGGTCAATCCT
>JAUNHF010000413.1 GCA_030524065.1 Deinococcus sp. | reverse complement strand
ACTTTGCTGCCCGCTACGGGCAATTTGTGCTGCTGGACCCCCCCAAGCAGGGCGCCAATCTGGTGCTGTGGGCTGGGCCACTGCTGGCACTGGCTGCCGGTGGCTGGTGGCTGCTGCGCACGCTCAAGCCCCGCCCGCAAGCCGCCGGGACTGCGCCGCAGGGCAGCTGGCCCGCCGCAGAGGAAACCGACCCGGAGCTGCGCCCTTACTTGGAGCAGGTGCAAAGAGAGGCGCGGCAGCGCTCCGCCGCAGAACAACCGCCTTCTGCCCCGCAGGGGGACCGGAGATGAGCCTGGCCCTGCTGCTGCTGCTGGGGCTGATGCTGGCCGCCGCGCTGGCCCTGGTGTTTCTCCCCTTTACCCGCCCGGTTCACGACCCCCTCGCTGCCCAGCGGATTCGGCTGGAAGCTCAGCGTGATGAGCTGTATGCCCAGCTGCGAAGCCTCCCCGACACCGACGAAGGCGACATGGCCCGGCTGCCGCTGGAGGCGCAAGCAGCCCGTATCCTGCGCCAACTGGATGAACTGCCTGCCGCACCGCCACCGCCTGAAGCCCAGGGCCGCACTGTGCTGCTGGCCCGCGCAGGCTGGGGTGTGGCCCTGCTGCTGACATTGGGCGGTGCCTTGACGCTCTTTCCAACCTGGCAGAAGCTGGGGGTGGGCGGGGCCGAAGCGGCCCAGGTCACGGCCGCGCAGCAACTCCCGGGCCTCAGGTCAGCCGCACAGCGCCAGCAGACCACCGCCGCCTACAACGCCTGGGGCGACGCCGCCTTCCAACAGGCCAGTTACGATGAGGCGCTGCGGGCTTACACCGAATCCCTGAAGCTGGAACCCCGCCAGCCGCAGCCGCTGCGCCGGCTGGGGACCCTGCTGCTCAACCGCGGCAGCATCGGGGGCAAGCCGCTGGGCGAGCAGGAGGCCGCTCAAGCTTTTGCCCTCATCCGCACTGCCGCCAGCTTGGCCCCGGATGAGCCCGAGTCACAGCTGCTGCTGGGCTACGCGCTGGTCAAGTTCGGTGAGGATGATCAGGCCCTCGGGGCACTGGAGCGTTACCGCGAACTGGACCCACAGGGCCGCGACGCCGACGAACTGATCAGTTCCATTCGCAGCGCCCAGAATTCGGTCAGCCCAGCGCTACAGGTCTATTCGGCCAGTTGCGCCAGCTGTCACGGCCCGGCCGGCAACGGGGGCCTGGGGCCGTCACTGCGCGAATCTGCGCTGTCACGGGAGGCTGCGGCCCGCATCATCACTCAGGGGCAGGGGAGCATGCCCGCCTTCCCGGAGTTGAAGGGCAACACCCTGAGCGCCCTGCTGGACCTGTTGCAGGAGTGGCAGCCCGGCGGTGCCCCCGCCCCGGCGGCCAGCCCCAGCAGCGCAGGCAATAGCAACACCGGAGTCGCCAACGACGCAGACGCGGGTGACACCATGAACAACGAGAGCGCGGGCAGCCTGAGTGGCAACGGGCTGAACACCACCGGTTCAAACAGCACTGCGCCAAACAGCATGGGGAC
>JAUNHF010000412.1 GCA_030524065.1 Deinococcus sp. | reverse complement strand
CTGAATGCTTCGGCGCCGCCGTTGTCATAGGCACACTCGCCGGCCTGCGCCGCGTACTTGGAATCGTCCTCCTCCAGCCTTTGCAGCTCGGCCAGGAAGGGCCAGGCAACCGAGTACACCTTCACCTTGCCGGTGCTGACATATTCGTTTTCAACTTTGGGGAAGACGGTGGCCTCGAACTGCTTGCAGGCTGGGCACTTGAAGTCTTCCACCACGATCATCTCGACCGGCGCCGTTTCCTGACCCACCATAGGCTTGTTGGTCAGGTCAAAGTTGGCCTTGACTGCGGCCCCGCTGGCCGTATTGGCCTGCGCTGCGCTGTTCTGGCCGCGCCCGGCGAACAGGGCCAGGGCAATCAGCGCTACAGCGATCAAGGTGCCCATGATCAGAGCGGTGTTGTTGCTTTTGTTTCCCTGCAATTTGGTCATAGTCAACGCCGATTCTACACGGCGACGGTTAAGACAAAATGCCTGGTTCGTCCGGCGGGCGGGGGAGCTGGTGCCAGATCAAACCAGCAGGGCAGACCAGAAGAGCAAAAAAGCGCAGCGGGTCAGGCGGCGCTTTTTTGGTTGGGACATGGGCAAGGATTCGGAACGTCCAGCCGGGGGCGGCGCAGTGTTCAGCGTAGGGGCACCTGATCGGCCCGCAGCAAGCGGCGCTCGTGGCGGCGTCCGGTCAGGTCCACCAGCCACAGGATGAACTGCCGCACCAGGCTGATGCCCAGGCCCACCAGCATCGCCAAAATAGCGCTGCGCCCCAGGTCGGGGTCGGCCACCAGCAGCAGGTTCTTGTCCAGCAGGTGCCCGAACTGAGCGGCCCCGATGAGCGGCAGGGCAAAGACCGCTCCGGCAAAAGGCAGCACGCCCCAGCCGCCCGAGTGCTTGACCACCAGCAGGGCCAGCAGCGCGCCGCCCACCAGGGGCAGCACCATCTGCCAGACCTCGGCAGGCTGGTTGCCCAGCACCAGCGTCAGCAGCCCCATAAAGGCGGCGATGTACCCGAACCAGCCCCCGAATTCGTCGGCCAGGATGGTCAGCAGCACCCACACAAACAGCACGCTGCTCCAGCTCCAGCCGCTGCCCAGTGCGGCCAGCAGCGCTCCCAGCGTGACCAGGCCGCCGATCATCCGGCTGCCCAGGCCCATCCAGTGGCGTCGCCGTAGCCGTTCCTGGGGCGAGACCTGCGGCGCGGCGCGCTGCTCTCCCTCGGCGGGGGCCACGGCCACGCCGTCGGCCACGCGGCCCAGCGGGCGACTCTCTTCAGAGATGACCGGCTCGCCTTCGCTGACCGTCACTGCGGGCGTGGCGGCCACGACCATCTGCGCTTCCGTCTGGTGACCCGTCTGCGTGAGCGGTTCGTCCTGCACATGGACGGTGCGAATCTGCACGTCCTCTACTGGGGCGGGGTGCAGGTCCGCCGTAGCCGGGGTTTCCGGCCCGGTCGGCTCGGCCCAGGAGGGGCGGGGCGCGGCCTGCTCGGTCTCTGGGTACTGGGCCGACTTTGAGTACTGGG
>JAUNHF010000411.1 GCA_030524065.1 Deinococcus sp. | reverse complement strand
TGCACTGCTGCCAGCCACAGCGGAACAAGCAGCACGCTCAGCGCCGTGAAAAATGCGGTGCGGTTGGCGGTCGTGGTTTGCAGGGCTACCGTCTGGGTGCCGTAGCTCGCCAGCAGCCAGGCACTCAGAATGGCCGCGTCACGCCACAGCGCCGCAGTCCAGGGCCGGCGTGCGGCGTACTTGCGGCGGCGGCGCTGCATTTGCCACAGCGTGGCCGGGGCCAGAACCGCCGCCGCCACCGTAAAGCGCCAGGCGACCATGGCGGCGGGGTCCAGCTGCGCGCCCAGGGTCTTGATCACCGCAAAGGTGCTGCCCCAGATCAGCGTGACCAGGCCCAGCAGTGCGGCCCCGCGCAGGGCCGGCGTGGTTAGCAGAGGCGTGGCGCGAGTGCCCGAAGGAGTAGCCGTCATGCGCCGCTCCCCCCCTCGCCCAGCTTGCTCAGTGCAAACGACACCAAAAAGCCCAGTGCCGCGATCAGGCCCGACCAGTTGTGGTCTTCCTTGAACGCTTCGGGAATCATGGTGTTCACCACCATGGCGAGAATGCCGCCGGCCGCGACCGCTGTGGTGGCGGCCACCACACTGGGCGGCGCGTGGTCAAAGGCCGTGTATCCCAGCAGCGACGAGAACCCCAGCAGCAGGGTCACCCCGGTCCAGAGCAGTACGATCTGGCCGGGGCGGTGGTTGGCCTTCATGCCGGCCGCCCCCGAAAGACCCTCTGGAATGTTGCTCAGGAAAATGGCAATGACCGTGACCAGGCTGACTGCCCCGCCGCCCAGCAGGCTGAGGCCCACCACGATAGATTCGGGAATCCCGTCAATCAGGGCGCCGGCCACAAAGGCCGCTCCGCTCTCCTGCTCTTCCTTGTCGCCGCTGTTGCCCTGCCACCGTTCCAGCAGGATGGTGGCGGCGGTGTAGAGCGCCGCGCCGCCCAGGAACCCCAGCGCGGTGGAGGTCAGGCCGTCGCGGGCGTAGGCTTCGTCCATCAGCTCAAAGGCCAGCGCCGAGATGAGGACGCCGGACCCGAACGCCATCACGGCGGCCACCCAGCGTCCTGGCAGCTCGAAGCGCAGCCCGACCAGTGCGCCCAGCAGCAGCGCCGCCCCTGAAACCAGTCCCCAAAAGCCCGCCTGCGCTGCACCGGGCAGTGTCCCAATCATCTGCATCTCAGGCCTCTTTGCGCAGCAAGACGCTCTTGAGATACAGGCTTTCGGGGACGCTCAGCAGGTGGGGGTGGTCGGCGGGCTGGTGGGTGATGTCCACCACTTCTGCGCCGCAGCCCGCCGCCCCAGCGGCCACGCGGGCACTGTCCAGCAGGTCGTTGACACCGATGTAGTGGGCACAGGTGCTGATCAGTACATGTCCGCCGGGGTTCAGCATGTCCAGCACCTGCGCGGCGCCGTCGGTAAAAATCTTTTTGGCGCGGGGCAGGTCGTCGCGGCGCTTGGCAAGGGTGGGCGGGTCGAACACGGCCGCGTCAAAGCGGCGCTTCTCCCTGTGCAGCATACCGAGCTGTTCCAGCGCG
>JAUNHF010000410.1 GCA_030524065.1 Deinococcus sp. | reverse complement strand
TGACCGGCGAGTCGGCGGCGCGGCTGGTGCTGGACGTGTCGGAACGAGGCGGCAGCGCTGCTGGCGTGCTGACCAACCTCCGCAGCAACAAGAGCTACACCTTCAGCGGTGAATTTATTCCGGTGGGGGAGGGCGGCTCGCTCAGTGCGCGGCTGTTTGAAAAGGGCAACCGCCACGCCGCCAACCTGACCGCCAATCTGGGGCTGTTGGAACGCACAGGACCGGCGGAGGGTGCAGCGCGGGTGCAGGGGCAAGTGCGGACCGTGCTGCTGGGGCAAGAGCTGATGAATTTTGACCTGACCCTGCGGCGGGTGGCCCAGCCCGCGCCCCGGAATCAGGCCCCAGCACCGGGCCAGCCTCCGGCACTGAGTCAGCCTGTGGCGCCGGGGGTGTCAGGGTCAGGGCTGTTTTCCCAGCTCACTCAGCCCTGACCACGGCTGGCCCCGGCTCCGGTGGTGGGCGCAGGCGCTAAACTGATTCCCTTGCCGGCACGGGCGCTGCCCACTGGTGCCGGCGCGGTGTGGCCCCGGAATCCATCCGGTCAGCCCTGAGGAGAGAAATACTGTGAAAGCTCATGTAGTTACGTACGGCTGCCAGATGAACGAGTACGACACGCACCTGGTGCAGTCGCAACTGGTCAGCCTGGGCGCCGACTTGGTCGAGGACATAGACAGCGCCGATTTTGTGCTGCTGAACACCTGCGCGGTACGCGGCAAGCCGGTGGACAAGGTCCGCTCGGTACTGGGCGAACTGCGCAAGGAAAAGCAAAAACGCCCGCTGGTGGTGGGCATGATGGGCTGCCTCGCGCAGCTTGAAGAAGGACAGCAGATCGCCCGCAAGTTCGAGGTGGACGTGCTGATCGGTCCCGGCAGCCTGCTGGATATCGGCAAGGCGCTGGAAAGCAACGAGCGCTTTTGGGCGCTGAACTTCCGCGACGAGCTGCATGAACATATCCCGCCGCCCCCGCAGGGCAAATTGCAGGCCCACCTGACCATCATGCGCGGGTGTGACCACCACTGCACCTACTGCATCGTGCCCACCACGCGGGGGCCGCAGGTGAGCCGCTCGCCGGGCGACATCCTGCGCGAGCTGGACATGCAGCTGGCTGCGGGCGTACGCGAAGTCACGCTGCTGGGCCAGAACGTAAACGCTTATGGCGTGGACCAAGGAGCGCGGCTGGCCGGATATCCCAGCTTTGCCGACCTGCTGCGGATGGTGGGCGCCAGCGGCATCGAGCGCATCAAGTTCACCACCTCGCACCCCATGAACTTTACCGAGGACGTGGCCCAGGCGATGGCCGAGACACCTGCCGTGTGCGAGTTTATCCACCTGCCGGTGCAGAGCGGTTCGGACCGGGTGCTGCGCCGCATGGCCCGCGAATACAACCGCGAAAAGTACCTGACCCACATTGCCCAGATTCGCAGGCACATGCCCGACGCCGTGCTGTACACCGACATCATCGTGGGCTTTCCGGGCGAAACCGAAGAGGATTTTCAGGACACCCTGGACCTGTACGACGAGGTGGGCTA